>JBBSAN010000089.1:0-13776 GCA_038252265.1 Chloroflexia bacterium | reverse complement strand
CGCGCCGTCGCCGTCTCCAGCGCGGTCATGCGTTCGATCACCTGTTGCACCTGGGCCCGGTTGCGCTGGACCGCTTCGCGGCTGCGCAGCAAGATCGCCTGCCCGCCCTGGACGTTGCGCATGGTCATGTCGGCGGCCTGGTGAACCTGCTGGCCCATCGCGGCGATCTGGTCGGCGGTGGCGTGCAGTTCGGTGACCGTGCTCACCACATGGCTGATCGAGCGCGCCTGCGCCGATACGCCATGTACCTGCCGGGCGCTCACCTGCGAGAGTTGCGCGGCCAGGGCCCCGATGCTGATCCCCAGCGTATCGGATTGTTCGCGTTGTTGGGCCAGATCATGGTTGGTGCTCAGCAGTTCCCGGTTCTGCTGGCGCAGCGTCCCCAGCGCCTGCGCCACCTGGCGGCTGGATAACGCGCCGAGGGTGCCAGCTCCGAGCAGCAAAAGGAGGGCACCCAGCGTAAAGATAAACATATCGTCGGCGTGCTGCACCCGATACGTCTGGAACGCGGCGGCTCCCGCGTTGTAGAGCCAAATCGCGTCTACACAGGCCAGCAGCGTGACCGCGATCACCCAACGCCAGGAGATCAGCACCCCGGTCAGCACGATGGGCAACGCCAGCAAGCAGGGGGTGACCAGCGCCGATAGATGGTCGGGCGCAGGGAGCAATGTCCCCCCGTTCAAGATCAATATAAGGGTGACCAGCAGGCAGACGGCGCTGATCGTCACGTAGCCGCGCCGGGAAATCCCATATAACACCGCGGCCACGGGGATCAGCAAAATCCCGTAGATGTGTATCCGCAGCAGACCACTGAATAGCCAGTCCAGGGTGTTATAAAGGAAAGCCAGGCCGATAATGCCTAAGAGTATCCCGTTCAGCAACCGCCCTTTCCGGGCTAATTCTGGGTCCGCCCCTGTGGACGTCAACAATCGATCTAGCATGTACTCCTCTTACGCAATGGTGATGTCTATAGCCCCTTCCGCGCCAACTCTACTATAGTAATCCTATTCAGAAAAGCGGCGGGGGGCAGTAATGAACGGCAGGATGGAGGGACACCCGTGGGAGACAGCGGCCTGCACCTGGCGCTGAAGGTGCGGCGGCGGCTCTAACCCGCCCCGACCTGGCGCGGGAGGGCGGTGACCGACTTGTTGAGCAGCGTGGCGGTGCGCAGCAACTCATGGATCACCTGATCGAGCGCGCCCGCGTCGTGGCTGGTCTCGTCCGACACGGCGGCGATCTCTTGCATCGTCTGGGCCATTTGCTCCGTCGCGGTGGTCTGCTGGCGCGCTGCCGTCGAAATCGATTGCACCAACACCGTCGTGTGCTGCGCCGCCTCCACCACCTGCTCTTGCATCTCCCGCACCTCGGCGGACGAGGCTTCCACCTCTTCCACCACCGTGATCGAGGCGCGAGTGGCGACCAATGTCACCCGTCCAGCCTGCTCTAACTCTTCAATCAGCAGGCGGATCTGATCGACCACGCCGCTGGCGCGGGTGGACAGGCTGCGCACCTCCGTCGCCACCACCCCGAACCGCCGCCCCAACGCCCCCGCCCCCGCCGCCTCGATCGTCGCGTTCAGCGCCAGCAGGTGCGTCTCCTCCGACAGTTCCCGGATGCTGTCCACAAACGCGGTGATCCGCGCCGTCGCCGTCTCCAGCGCGGTCATGCGCTCGATCACCTGTTGCACCTGGGCCCGGTTGCGCTGGACCGCTTCGCGGCTGCGCAGCAAGATCGCCTGCCCGCCCTGGACGTTGCGCATGGTCATATCGGCGGCCTGGTGCACCTGCTGGCCCATCGCGGCGATCTGGTCGGCAGCCGTGTGCAGTTCGGTGACCGTGCTCACCACATGGCTGATCGAGCGCGCCTGCGCCGACACCCCGCGCACCTGCCGGGCGCTCACCTGCGAGAGTTGGGCGGCCAGCGCGCCGATGCTGATCCCCAGTGCGTCGGATTGTTCGCGTTGTTGGGCCAGATCATGGTTGGCACCCAGCAAATCCTGGTTCTGGCGGCGCAGTGTCCCCAGCGCCTGGGCCACCTGGCGGCTGGACAGCGCCCCCAGAATGCCGCTGCCGATCATCAAGATCGTCCCTTCCAGCGTGAAAACGAGGATATCACCGGGATGCTGCACCCGGTAATCCTGCAAAGAAGAGGCCCCCCAGAGGTAAATCCAGACAACATCCACGCTGGCAAGCAAGGTGATCAGGAGAACCCAGCGCCAGGAGAGGAGCACCCCGGCCAGCACGATGGGCATCGCCAGCAGCGTTGGTGTCAGCAGGATGGACAGGCTGCTGGCTTCAGGCTGGAGGGAGCCGATAGTCAGGATCACGACCAGTGCGATGATCAGGCCGACCGTGCTAAAGGTGACATAGCCGAGGCGCGTGAGCACGTAGAAGACCAGCGCGAAGCCAAGGGTAATCGCCGAGGACGCCGGCACATGCACAGCACCGATGACGACACTGGTGAAGATAAGATAGGTGAGCACGAGCACCATGATGGTTAAGAGCATTCCCATCAGCACACGCCCTTTTCGCGCCAGTTCAGAGTCAGGCCCCTGGGAGCCTAATAAACGATCGACCATGTGTCCCTCTTATTCACCGCTGATCCAACTGCTTACATCTTGTCTGGTCCCCGGCACAACAATGACCACTATGCACTATTATATCATAATAACAGACGGAGTCGTCAAGAGCCTGGGCACATTTTTTACGATCTGTATACCAACAGCCGCGGGGAGCGCGGCGGGAACACTTGCCTTCCGCCCCCGCAGCGTGCTATAGTGACCTTATCCAGAAGGGGCGGGAGGGTAACGATGAGCGGCATGACAGTCGGACAACCGTGGGAGGCAGAGGCGCGCACCGCGCTACGCATCGAGCCGTGGGCCGGGAGTGACCCACAGTGGGCCGCGCTGACCGCCGTCCGCAACGCCACCCACACGGCGATTGACCCCGACGAGTACCCGCCGGAGGACGAGGCTACGGTGCGGCGTTATTATGGGCACCCGGCCTTCGCGCTGGCCCAGGATGCCCGGCTGGTCTGGGTGGGGGCCGACCCGGTGGGCGCGGCGATCTGCTACCCTTTGCGGAGCTTTCCCGACCGGGTGCCGACGAACTTCGAGATCTTCGTCGTGCCCGCCTATGGGCGGCACGGCATCGGGGCACGGCTGCTGGCCCACCTGACCGAAGCGGCGCGGGGGCGGGGTCACCACGCCCTGACGACCACGATCAACCAGCACTACACGGCGGGGCGCGAGTTCTTACGCCACTACGGCTTCCGCCCGGTAGGCCAGCACGCCCACCTGACCCGCTCGACGGGGGACACCCTGCCCGCCCCCGCCCTACCGCCCGGCTTCCAGATCGGGGATCTCCCGGCCCTGGGCGGCGATCCGGCCTTATACCGCACCACGCTCAACCGCCTGGCGGCTTATGACAGTGGCTTCACGCTGCTCCAGCCGGAAGACCTGGACTACCTGACTGGCAGCCCCGGCTGGGACCCGGCGGGCATCTTCTTCGTCCGCGCCCCCGAAGACCGGCTGGTCGGCATCCTCCGCGCCGGGCCGACCGGGCCGGACACCGGCACCCTCCACGAAGTCCACCTCGACCCCGGCTACCGGGGCCAGGGCCTCGCCACCGCCCTGGTGGCCGCCGCGCTCCAGTACCTCGCCCGCCAGGGCTGCCGCCGCGCCGCCCTCGACACCGACACAATCGACACCCCACCCTATCGCCTCGCCCG
Organism: Chloroflexia bacterium; assembly: GCA_038252265.1. Classification (GTDB taxonomy): domain Bacteria; phylum Chloroflexota; class Chloroflexia; order QHBQ01; family JAICKM01; genus JBBSAN01. The sequence goes on along the minus strand of JBBSAN010000089.1, from coordinate 10,047 downwards.
CCGCTGCGGCTTCACCGAAACTCTGCGCTGGGTCGATTTCCTCAAACCGCTGGACGAGCGCTGAGTGCTGAGTGCTGAGTAACGAGCGATGCGGATGAGAACGCGTCGCTCGTTGTTTATACTGCACAAGTTCGGCTAGGGTCAGCACCTTACAACACAATACAATTGTTTGGACAACCTCCACGTCGCATACAACGCATTCCTCAATACTCAGCACTCAGCACTCAGCACTCGTTCCGCGTTGTGCAAAGTGCCCAAAAACTGGCCGGAGACTTTGTTTCGCCTGCCGTTGCTCACCGGGGGGTAGTTGCGGTACGCTTGAAGCGGCGGGTTTGAGGGTACGCCGATAGTATTTGCAAAATTTGACTTCGCGGGGGCAAGGGTACCTCAAGAGGATGACGGCACGCAGGACCTAGAAACGGTATAGAGGTACGAGGGTTCAATGGCTAAAAACGATGCGAGCCGGTTCGGGACGCGCAGCCCGAGCGATGTGCTAGAGATGTGTCGAGAGCACGGCATTAAGATGGTGGATGTGAAGTTTGTGGACCTGCCCGGCACCTGGCAGCATTTCACCATCCCGATCGGGGAACTGAGCACCGCGATAGTCAGCGAGGGGCTGGGCTTTGACGGTTCCTCGATTCGCGGGTTCAAGCAGATTCACGAGTCGGACATGTTGCTGATGCTCGATCCGACCAGTGCCTTTGTCGATCCGGTGCTGCGGGTACCGACGCTGAGCGTGATCGGGGATGTCTACGACCCGGTCAACGGCTACAGCTACGAGCGCGACCCCCGTCAGATCGCCAAACGGGCCGAGGAATATCTGACCAAGACCAAAGTGGCGACCACCAGCTACTGGGGACCGGAGGCCGAGTTCTATATTTTCAACTCGTTACGCTTCGATCAGACTTCCAACTCGGGCTAACTCGAAGAACCCGAAGACCAAGCGCATCGAGTTCCGCGCCCCCGACCCGTCGTGCAACCCCTATCTGACCTTTGCCGCCCTGCTGCTGGCCGGGCTGGACGGGGTGATCAACAAGATCGAGCCGCCCGCCCCGGTGGACGAAGATATCTACGAGTTGAGCGCCGAGGAGAAGGCCCACATCCGCTCCACCCCCGGCTCGCTGCCCGAAGTGCTGGAGGCATTGGAAGCCGACCATGCCTGCCTGCTCAAGGGCGGCGTGTTCAGCGAAGACCTGATCACCACGTGGATCGACTACAAGCGCGAGCACGAGGTGCGCCCGATGCAGTTGCGCCCGCACCCGTACGAGTTCTACCTCTACTCGGACGTATAAACCCCGGCCCCGTGATCACAGACAGCCCCTGTGATCGGGCAGGAATCCTCCTCCTGGGGTGGAGGGGCACCGATACCGGTACCCCTCCTTTTTGTTGCCGATCGTGTTGAGGCGCTCCGGGCTTACTTCGTGTGGAAGCTCCAGGCTTTGTGCAGCACCTTGCCGTTTTGCGTGGCGTTGATCTCCACGGTGTAGGTGGTGTTGGCGGCGAACGGGCTGTTCGGCTTGATCGCGAGGATGTTCCAGTAACCGTCCGGCGCAGTTGTGCTGAACGCCACCGGCTGGCCCGTGCCGTCGTGCAGCGCGACGTTGGTCAACTGCAAGGGAGCCTCGAATGGGCCGAATTGCCAGGAGATGAAGGCGGTCTGCACGCCCTGCTGCCCATCGCCAGGATAGGCCACGCCGTCCGCTTTGGGCTGGCCGTCCGCCCCGTTCAGGACGTTGAGCGCGGCGGCGCAGCCCTGGGCGTTGCAGTCCAGCGCGAAGCCGGTGCGGGTCATCGCGGCGTTGAGCATCCCGAAGCGATGAAAGAGGCTGTCCATCCAACCATCAATCGCGTCGGCGGGGGTGAAGCCGGGCGACGAGCGGAACAGGTTACTGTTTTTGGCCGCCTCCTGGCCCGCCGGGGTGAAGCCGGGCAGGCCGGGTGTTTCGTCGTGCTTGAACTCGTCGGGGTTGAGCATCATATAGTGGATGTGCTGGGCGGCTGCCGCCGACAGCGCGGGATCTTCGCGTACCGGGGTCAGGCCCGCTGCCGCGCGATAGGCGTTGAAGCACCCCAGCCAGTCGCCGGGCAACGCCGCCGGAGCCGGAGCGGGCGGCGCGGAGACCGGAGCCGCCCCACCATGCACCTCGTTGCCCAGCAGGCCGAGCAGCACCTGATAGGAGGCCGGGTTGCCGGGGTGGTACTCGAAGCGGGCGCGCTCGAACCACTGGGTCAGCACCCGGTCGCCGCTGCCGTTCGTCTCCATGCTCGGCTCGCTGATCGGCAGCCCAAACAGGGCCATGTTCTCGGCCACGCTATAGCCACCTGCCCCATCGAACTGGAGGCCGTGGCTGTGGAAATAGCTGCGGAACGGCTCGCAGACGGCGTGCCCGGTCGGGGCAAAGAAGTCGCAGTTGGCGGCGGCCTGCCCCTGCGGCAGGGTGCTCAGGGTGCGGCCCTGCTGCCCCAGCCGGTCGGCTCCCAGCCGCCCCAGCAGGACATCATAGGGCCGGGCGTTCTCCGGGTGCAATTCCAGCCGGTTGCGCTCGAACCACTGCACCTGGAACGGGCGATTTTCGACCAACTCCTGATGCTGGTCGCTGGTGGGGTAGCCAAAGACGGCCAGCCCGCCGTTCTCCGCCCAGTACTGGCCGATGCGCCCACTGATGCAGAGGCCGGTCTGGGCGAAGCATTGTTGATCGGCCCGCACGGGAACAGGAGCCGGGCCAGCGGCGAGGGCCGAAGGGATGAGCAAGAGGGTCAGCGTCAGGACCATCGTCCCGGTCAGAAGGCGCAGGCGCAAGGTGCCCCGCAGGTGATGAGTCATCAGAATCGTTCCTTTGCTAGGATGATTAGAGCTAAAATACCACGAGCCGGATGTATAGGTCTAATTATAGCAAGCGGTTTGGGCAATAGCAAAGGGAAGAACGTCCCGCCGGACGAAGTGCAAATAGCACAAAAACTTCCTGCAAATTTTGTGCGTGTGATCTTGGCACAGCACGACAAATACGGGTATGATTAGCAGATGAGACCGTTAACCTTTTATTCTTGAGGAGGATACACTTACTATGGCAAAAGCACATGCAGCGGCACATGGCACGGCAAAAGCCAGTGGCACCGCCCTGCCCGGCACCACTATCGCCCGCGCGACACAACCCGCAGCGCTCATCGAAGAGACGCTGAAGCGGGCTGAACAAGAAAAAGTCCGCTTTATTAATCTCCAGTTCACCGACCTGATGGGCATCGTCAAGAGCGTGACCATCCCCTTGCACCAGTTGGAAGACTGCGCCCGCAACGGCAAATGGTTTGACGGGTCGTCCATCGAGGGCTTCGCCCGCATCGCCGAAAGCGACATGTTCCTGATCCCCGACCTCCAGACGTTCGCCGTGATGCCCTGGGAGCGCGACACCTTTCCCGGCTACCGCACCGGCAACGGCAACGGGCAATTGGCCGGGCGCGAAGGCACGACGGCGGCCCGGATCATCTGCTGGGTCTACAACCCCAACGGCGAGATCTTTGCCGGCGACCCCCGCGCCGTGGAATATGCGGCCAAGCTGGGCTACGGCTACAACACCGGCCCGGAGCTGGAGTTCTACCTGTTCAAATCGGAGAACGGGCTGCTGACGACCAATCCCCACGACAGTGGCGGCTATTTTGACCTGAGCGAGGACGAGGGGGATTACGTTCGCAAGGACATGGTCAACGCGCTGGAGGCGATGGGGATCAAGGTAGAGACGAGCCACCACGAGGTCGGCCCCGGCCAGCATGAGATTGACTTCGAATACAGCGATGCGCTCTCGACCGCCGACAATGCGGTGACGTTCAAGTACACGCTCAAGGCGGTGGCGGCGGCGCACGGCCTTCACGCCACCTTCATGCCCAAGCCGGTCTATGGCATGGCGGGCAACGGGATGCACACCCACCAGAGCCTGTCGGCGCTGGAGGGCGGGGCGAACCTGTTCGGGGATATGGACGATGCCTACAACCTGACCCCGCTTGCCAAGCAGTTCATCGCCGGGCAACTGGCCCATGCGCGGGCCATCGCCGCCATCGCCAACCCGACGGTCAACAGCTACAAGCGCCTGGTGCCGGGCTACGAAGCGCCGGTCTATGTCAGTTGGGCGCGGGTCAACCGCTCGGCCCTGATCCGCATCCCCAAGATCAACCCGGTCAAGCCGCAGGCGGCCCGCATTGAGCTACGCAGCCCCGACCCCTCGTGCAACCCCTACCTGGCCTTCGCCGTGATGCTGCGCGCCGGGCTGGAAGGGATCGAGCGCAACCTGCCCGTGCCCGAGCCGGTGGAGGAGAACCTCTACCACTTCGATGAGAGCGAGCGCGCCCGCCGCAACATCACCACCCTGCCCGGCTCGCTGGCCGAGGCGCTGGACGAACTGGAGCGCGACGAACTCCTCCGCGAGACGCTGGGCGAGCACATCTACGAGCGCTTCCTCGAAGCCAAGCGCCAGGAGTGGGACGAGTTCCGCATCCGCGTCACCCCGTGGGAAGTGGACCGCTATCTGGACGCCTATTAAAGCACTCACAAGGAGGGCCGCCGATGCAGACGCGAGCCGCCACTCCCGCCGATGCCCCCGCTATCGCCCGGATCTACAATGAGGGCATCGCGGATCGCAGCGCCACGTTCGAGACGCGCCCGCGTACGGCGGCAGATATCGCGGGCTGGTTTGACGGGGTCCATCCGGTGGTCATCATCGAAGCAGAGGGAGAGGTGGTGGCCTGGGCCGCCACCTCTCTTTATCGCCCGCGCGAGTGCTACGCGGGGATTGCCGAGTTCTCGGTCTATGTAGACCGGGCGTGGCGAGGCCGGGGCGCGGGGCGGCAGGCGATGGCTGCGCTGCTGGCGGCGGCCCAGGAGGCCGGGTTCTGGAAGCTCGTCTCGCGAGTCTTCGTAGAAAACGCGGGCAGCCAGGCGCTCTTGCAAGCGGTCGGCTTCCGCGAGGTCGGCCTCTACGAAAAGCACGGCAAGCTCGACGGTATCTGGCGCGACGTGGTCCTTGTCGAACGGCTGATCCCGGCGAACCTGGGTTAGGCGGGCAACCCCGGCGGCCCCCCACCGGGCGGCGAGGGCATGGCGCTGGGGGCGTAGACGGGCGGGGGCTGCGGCGGCAGGCGGTCCAGGAGCGCCCGCACCGCCGGGGGTAGGCTGAAGGCCGGGTCGGCTAGCGGCAGCAGCCGGTAGCGCACGATCAGGCTCGCCAGGAATTCCCGGTCGGCGGGTCGGACGGCGGGGTTCTGGATCAGGTCGGTCAGCACATCCCCCAGCACGGTACAGCCCTGGCGCGGGCCATCATAGGCGGGCACCAGATTGGCGGCGGACCCCATCAGGTGGGTGGCAAACTCGTGGGGGTCACCCCGCCATTCCAACTACTCTAACCAATGGGCGGGGACATGGGCGCGGTTCACGAAGGTGAGCCGCGCCCCGGCACTTTGCGCCAGCGGCGGCAACACCGCGATCAGCGCGACGAGCCGTTCGACGGTTTCCTGGGGCAAGCGGGGAGGGGCCATAGCCCCATTCTACCCCACACCCTTCTCCCCGACAAGATTAGGCCACCACGGAGACACGGCGGGCACGGAGATCTCCATGCCCGCCGTGTCTCCGTGGTAAGCAATCGTGCCTGTACGTTGACAGCGCCGGGCTGCGTGTGCTATGCTGGCGTAGCCCCACTGGGGACTTCCCGACCCGGCCACACCGCCACTGCATGATCATCACCCGCCACTCACGGCTTGCTGCCCGCTGCACCTTGCTCCTCCTGCTGACCCTGAGCGTGGGCGGGCTGAGCGGGTGTACCCCGATCATCGGGGCCAAACCGGGCGAGGGCTTCAATCCCCTCGCCATCGAATTCCTCGAAATTGACCAGCACCACGCGGGCGGCACGACCGGCGACAACCCCACCGCCACCCGCATCGCCCAGAGCTTCCGCGTCGCCCAACCCAACCTGAACCAGTTCGCCATCCAGTTGACCGCCATCCCCACCCTGGACCAGGGCGGCACGTTCCACCTCAAGCGGGGCGACGGCATGGACGGCCCCGACGTAGTGACGATCCCCCTGACAGCCACCAATTTCGACTCCAATCCCTACATCGCCTTCCGCTTCGGCCCCTTGCCCGACTCGGCAGGCCAGCTTTACACGGCGATTATCGAGTCGAATGGCCCGCCGCTCGGCCCCCTCGTCGCCGCCTCGGTCAGCCCGCTGGATGAATACACCGAAGGCCGCGCCTACATTGACGGTCAGCCCCAGCCCAACGACTTCGCCTTCCGCACCAGCTATATCTACACTCCCCTGAACCTGCTAGGCGACACGCTGGGCGGCCTGCTCGGCAACGTCGGGTTCGCCCTCACCCTGCTGGCCCTGCTCTGGCTGCCGGGCGGGGCGCTGCTCCAGTGGTCAGTGGTCAGTGGTCAGTGGTCAGTGACGAGGGGTCAGGGGGCAGGGATCAGGGGTCAGGGATCAGAGGTTAATGAGCCGCAAGCAAATATTGAGGCAAGCGAACTAGCTACAACGCAGCCCGCCCAACTCAGTCCGCAACTCCCCCCACTCAGTCCTCAGTCCTCAGTCCTCAGTCCTGGGCAACGCTTGCTGGCCGCGCCGGGGGTGTCGTTGCTGGCCTGGCCGGTCTTTTTGCTGGGGGCGCATCTGGTGCGGCTGCCGATCAGCAGTGCGGTGGTGTGGGGCGGGATCGGCGTAGCCGGGCTGCTGCTGGCCCTGGGGATCGGGGTCGAACGGCGACAGGCACAGATGCGCCGCATGCTGCCTCCGCCCGATGCCCCCCCGTACCAACCCGCGCAGCCCGCAACGCGCAACTCACAACGCGCCTGGGATGCCCTGTTCTGGGGCACACTCGTCGCTGTCGTCGCGTTGACGCTGCTCAACCGCCTGGGGATGATGCGGACCCTGGTGGCCGGGATCGGTATTGACGCCTACCACCACACCCTCATCAGCGCCATGTTCCTCCAGAACGGCGGCATCCCCGACAACTACGAGCCGTATGCCCCCCTGGCTTCGTTCACCTATCACTTCGGCTTCCATAGCTTCGTCGCCGCCCTGGCCTGGCTCAAAGGCGGCAACCCCGACGACACCCTGATGTTGATGCCGTTCGCCGGGCAGATCCTGAGCACGCTGCCGGTCCTGACCTTCACCCTGTTCGGCTGGCGGGTGCTGGGGCAGCGCTGGATCGGGCTGATCGCCGGGACGATTGCCGGGCTGATCTGTGTCTTCCCCATGTTTTATGTCAACTGGAGCCGTTTCCCCCAACTGGCGGGCATCGCCCTGGTGCCGGTCGCCTGGGTGCTGCTGTTCGAGGCGCTGGCTCCCTTGCGCCGCCCCGATCGCGGGGGGACCCCCGAACGCGCCGGGCTGCCCTGGAACGTGGCCGACCTGCGGCGCACTGTGCAGGGCCAGGCTCCCTGGATCATCCTGACGATCATCACCACGGCGGGCCTTTTCTTCACCCACTACCGCATCGTCGCCATGTTCGCCACCTATGCCGTCGGCTATGTTGGCTGGGTGCTGCTGCGCGGCCTGTGGCGGGCACGCCGGGCACGGCAGGCGGGCGCGGCGGATGATGGCGGGCTGCGCTGGGTGTTCACCGCAGGGAGTGTGGCGGTGGTGGGGCCGGCCCTGGTCATCTTCCCCTGGCTGCTGAACCTGCGGGCCAACTTCGTCGTCCGCTTCGCCGGGTCGAGCGACCCGGAAAACGCCGCCTATTACGACCAGATCAAGGACCTGATCAGCGGCACCGCCGGGCACTACTGGTCCACCAACGCCCTGCTGGGGCTGGCGGCGCTCGGCTTCGTCTGGGCCGTGCTGCGCCTGAACTGGCCGGTGGTCTTGCTGGGGCTGTGGACGGGATTACATCTGCTGCTGGGCAACCCGGTCGCCCTTCATCTACCCGGCAGTGGCTACGTGGACATCAACACCGTCGCCCAATCCCTCTTCCTCCCGGTCAGCCTCCTCGCGGGATTTTGGATTTTGGATTTTGGATCATGGATCATACAGCGTATCCCTAAGCCGGTGCAATCCGCAATCCGCAATCCGCAATCCGCACTGGTATTGGTCGTGCTGGGTCTGCTGGTGGGGGTCTATGGGGCGCTGCGTGCACTGCCCGAATTGGATGTGAAGCCCTATGTCGCGCCGCAGGATATTGCGGTCCTGCGCTGGCTGCGCGCCAACAGCCCCGCCGATGCCTATGTGCTGGGCAATGGCTTCGGCTGGCCGTGGGGACCAGCGGCGGTGCAAGGGTCGGACGCCGGGCTGTGGGCACCGCTGATCGCCGGGCGACGCAGCACCCTGCCGCTGATGCCTGCCTACAACGAACGGCTGGCCGACCCCGACTACCTCAGCCGGGCCATCCATATCGTCCAGACCTCGCACGCCACCGCACCCGACGACCCGGCCAACTGGGCCTTCCTCCGCTCAGTCGGTGTGACCTACATCTTCGTCGGCTCGCGGGGCGGCACGCTGGACCCGTCCGTCTTCCTCGCCCATCCCGAACAGGTCACGCTGGTCCAGCACGTAGACGACGCCTGGCTGTTTATGCTGAAGTAGTGGCGCGTGGCGCGTGATGCGTGATGCGTGATGCGGGACTCCGTCCTGCGTATTGCGTAATCCGGACTCCCGCATCGTGACGGGCGTCACAATGTTGACAGCAGGGTTCCAACGTGCTAGATTAGTAGGTAAGCGAGAGCGTTCTGGTGCGGGCCTCCCTCTCGCGTTCGGCCATTCACCGTTAGCCATGCAGAAAAGGAGCTTTAGCTGTGGGTGACAAGAGTCCGAAAAACAAAGAAAAGCGGAAAGCGACGAAAGACGACAAGAAGAAGAAGCCAGCCACCGGAGCACCCGCTCCCACTCCCACGCGCTAAGAGCTGGCCCATCATTACAGGACAACCCGGAGAACGCAGCCGCCAGAGGGCAACCTCCCGCTGCGTTCTCCCTTTTTAGGGTCCGTGCCGTATGCAACCCGCCCCCATCAGCAGCACCCGGCAGAACGCGGGGCGTGCCCCGGCCCGGCACTTTCTGCGGCGCTTCCTGCGCCTGCTGATCTTCACCCTCGCGGTGATCTTGCTGGCGGGCTGGGTGAGTATGCCGATCGTGATGGTCAACTTCACGCTCCAGCCACCCCGCCAGGCCGTCACCGCGGACACCCGCGACCTCCCCTTTCCGGTGGAGCCGGTCGCCTTCCGCACCTCCGACGGGCTGACCCTCCACGGCTGGTTCGGCCACACCACCCCCGATGCCCCGGTCATCCTCTTCGGCCACGGCTATCCCGGCACGCGTGAGCAGATGGTCCCCTATGCCGCCTTTCTTTATGCCGACGGCTATAACGTGCTGCTGTTCGACTGGCGCGCCTGGGGCGAGAGCGAGGGGACGCTGACCACCTTTGGCCTGCACGAAGTGGACGATCTGCGGGGCGCGATGGACTACTTGCAGGCCCGCCCCGATCTCCAGGGGCCGCGCTTCGGCGGCCTGGGCGTGTCAATGGGCGCGGGGCTGATGCTCCTCGGCGCGGCCCACGACCATCGCCTGGCGGCCATCGTCTGCGACAGCACCTACCCCAGCATCCGCCCCATGTTCGGACAATGGAACAATGTCGGGCTGCGGATCTGGCCCTACCGACTGAGCCTCGCCCCGCTGGCCGAACCCTACGCCAACCTGCGGCTCGACGGCCACCTGGCCGACCTCGACCCGCTGGGACAGGCCGCCGCCGTCAGCCCCAGCGCCCTCCTCCTGATCCACGCCGAACACGATAGCAACGGGATGACCCCGCTCGCCGGGGCGCAGCAAATCTTCGCCGCCGCGCACGAGCCGAAGGCGCTCTGGGTGTCCCCCCTGGGCGACCACGCCGGGATCCTCGCCGCCGCTCCCGACGACTACCAACAACAGGTGCGGACCTTCTTCGACACCTATCTGCGCGGGCCATGACGAAGAGCAGCCTTCGCCCACCGGGCCAATCGGCGGGGCTATAAATAAGGAGCGGGTGGCCCCGGTGAGGGCCACCCGCTTTTTGCCAACGTACTAACCTATTGGCCGTTTT
>JBBSAN010000088.1:0-13806 GCA_038252265.1 Chloroflexia bacterium | reverse complement strand
TGGCCGGGTCACTGCCGTAATCGGGGTTGTCCAGCAGGATCGCCCCGGTCGCCCCTCGCGCCAGCGCCGCATAGAGTGCCTCTTGCGCGGCAACGGGATCGTGGACGGCCAGGGCCAGCGCCGTCACTTTCGAGTCGGCCTCGTTCTCCGCCAGCGCCAGGGCCAGATCCAGCGCGTTGCGGTCGCTGGGGTTCAGCACCCAGGTGCCCTCGCCCCAGGCCAGCAGTCCGACGGCGGTGCCGGGGCTGACTTCCGGCTCGCCGGTCTGCATATTAAAGCGTGGTTTCTCCCAGCCAGGGGCCGGGCGCACAATGACGACAATGTTCATAAGCTTGCTCCGCTCGCAGTGGTAAGTGGTCGGTGGTATGTGGTCAGTGTTTCCGGGTCAGCCGATCAGCCGTGTTCACGACGCAAAACTGATCACTGACCACTGACCACTGACCACTCGTCAGGCTCGGAATCCGAGGCTGCGGAAGGTTTCCTGGGCGATGATCAGGCGTTGGATTTCGTTGGTGCCCTCGAAGACGCGGGCGATGCGTTCGTCGCGCCAGTGGCGTTCGATGGGCACGCCGCGAATCACGCCGAACCCGCCATACACCTGGATGGCCCGGTCTACGGCGCGGGCGGTGACTTCGGTGCCGAACGCTTTGAGGATGGCCGATTCGCGGCTGACCTTCTTGCCGTTGTCGTAGAGCCAGGCCCCCTGGTAGACCATCTGGCGCAAGGCCTGGACGTCCATCGCTGTGTCGGCGATCATCCACTGGATGGCTTGGCGGGTGGCGATGGGGGCACCGCCCTGGATGCGGGCCTGCGCCCAGCCGACCATCGCTTCCAGCGCCGCCTGCGCCCCGCCCAACGAGGCAGCGCCCAGGCTGAGCCGCCCGCTGTCGAGCGTCTTCATCGCCGTGGCAAAGCCTGCGCCCACCGGGCCGATCACATTGGCGTGGGGCACCCGCACGTTGTCGAACTGGAGCAGCGCCGTGTCAGAGCCATGCAGGCCGAGCTTTTCTTCCAGCCGGGCCACGGTGATCCCGCCGAACGCTTTCTCGACGATAAAGGCGGTGATGCCGCCCCGCGCGCCCATGTGGCGGTCGGTGCTGGCGAACACGCTGAGCACGTCGGCCCGGCTGCCGTTGCTGGCCCACAGCTTGGTGCCGTTGATCAGCCAATGGTCGCCGTCGCGGGTGGCGGTGGTGCGAATGTTGGCCGCGTCCGACCCGGCCTGTGGCTCGGTCAGGCAGAAGCAGGCCAGCGTCTCGCCCCGGCACACCGGCGGCATGTACTGCTCGCGCTGCGCCTCAGTTCCATCGAGGTAGAACGCGCCGGAGTTGATGCCGATGTGCGCGCCGATGATGACCCCGATGGCCGAGGAGTGCCGGGAAATTTCCTCCATCAGGATGCAGTAGCCCAGTTCGCCCGCGCCCCCGCCGCCGTAGCGGGTAGAGAACGGCAGGCCGAACAGCCCGGCTTTCCCCATCCGCGTGATCACTTCCTGCGGGGTTTTGTCCTCCCGGTCGATTTGCGCCGCGACCGGGGCGATCTCGGCGTCCACGAACTCGCGGATATTGCGTTGGAGCAGCCGGTACTCCGGGGGCAGGGTGAAATCCATCGTTGGCTCCCTTTGCGTATTGCGGATTGCAGATTGCGGATTGCGGATTACGTGAAACGTGTTGCGTATTGCGTATTGCGTATTTCTCAGCACTCAGCACTCAGCACTCAGCACTCAGCACTCAGCACTCAGCACTCGTCACTCATTGCTCATTGCTCATTGCTCATTGCTCATATTGCATCGTGATGTACTGCATAATCAACCGTTCGCGCAGCGGTTCGGGCAGGGCGCGGAGCACTTCCCCGAACCAGGCGCGGGGACCGACAATGTAACGGGTTTTCGGGTGGGTGGCGCTCAGGGCATGAACGACGGCGGCAGCGACGGCATTGGGGGTCAGCGTGCCCTGCGTGCCGTTGCGGACCCGTCGCCCCTCGGCGGCCAGGGCCGATCCGTATAGAGCATAGGCCTGGGGCGGCAACTGTTCGCGCAGCCGGTCCGCCGCCAGTTGGAACTTCTGCCAGATCGGTGTCCGCACCCCACCGACCTCGATCATGGCGACATGGAGGCCCCACGGCTGGAGTTCCATCCGCAGCGCGGCGGTCAGCCCTTCCAGCGCGAACTTGGACGCGGTGTACGCCCCCAGCAGCGGCAAGACCATGCGCCCGCTGATCGAGCCGACGTTGACGATGCGGCCTCTGCCAGCGCGCAGCAGCGGCAAGAACGCCTGGGCCACCGCCAGCGGCCCGATCACGTTGACCTCGAAGTGCCGCCGCACGTTGTCTAGCGGCACGAACTCCAGGGGAGCAGACTCCGCGATGGCGGCGTTGTTGACCAACCCGGCCAGCCCGCGCTCGCCTACAGCGGCCTGCACCGTCTGCACCGCCTCCGCAATCGAGCTAGCATCGGTCACATCCAGCAGGATCGGGGTCAGCCGGTCGGAGGCGCGCCCGCGCAAGACCGCCCCATCTGCCGCCCGGCGCACGCCCGCGAAGACCCGGAAGCCCTGCCGGTCGAGCCGCAGCGCACACGCCCGCCCGATGCCGCTGGACGCCCCGGTCACGACGATAGCGCGCGGCGGTGGCGTAGGCTCGGTCGTCAACTCTTCTCCCTGGATCATGGTTGCTCCGTTACCGGTGCGGCCCCCGGCACCAGTGCATAGCTGACCAGCCAGCCGGTCAGACCGGCCAGGACGATAGACCCGCCCCACATGTTGATTGACCAGCCGATGCCCGGCCCCGCGACCTGGATCGCCAGGTAGTAGAGGCTGTAGAGCAGCACAGGCACGACGAAGGCGAAGATCCGCAGGGCGGCGGGGCGGGTCGCCGACGGTTTCAGCCCCCGGTAGAGGGCTTCGGTGATCAGCCCGGTGACGAGGGCCGCCAGAACGAGCGGCCCCGGCCCGGTGGCGATCGCTATATCCTCCATAAAGGTCAGCCCGATGATCGGCAGCGTGATCAGCACCACGAGGCTACCCGGTGGCAGCGCGCTGCCCCAGCGGCGCAAGGCCACGATGATCAGCCCCATCAGCATTCCCGATTGCAGCAGGGTGCTGGCGACCCCCAACGCTCCCTCCATTATGCCCTGGCGCGAGAAGCGGCCCGTGGCATCCGCCGCCCAGGTGTGCGTGAACGGGTGGGCGTAGTCGGTGAAGAAGCAGAACAGGGCCAGCAGGAAGGTCAGCCCCAGCATGGTCGGCCAGAGCGCGGCCCGCCGGGTGTCGGTGCGCGGCCAGGCGGCCCGGATCGGCCCCGCCGCCATCAGCCCGCCGCCGAACGCCAGCAGCAGGTGGGTGGGGCTGAGCAAGGCATCAATGCTGCGTTCAATGCCGAAGGCGATATGCCAGAGCATATCGCCCAGCCCGCCCAGGGCAAAGATCCCCGCGCCGACCAGCGACCAGCCATACCCGGCGGGCATCACCTGTCGCCAGGAGACGCCGTGTGTGCCGTTGATGATCGCCGTGCCGACCAGCAGGATCGCCAGCATGATGTAGCCGGAGTAAAGAATGGCGTGCCAGGGGGTGAAGAAGGTCTCCAGGGCCGGGTTGTGGACATGCGCCCAGCCGTCCAGATAGAGACCCACGATCAGCCAGGTGCCGAACGCCGTCGCTGCCCAGTCAAAGCGCAGCCCGCCGATCGGCTCGGTGCGCTCGCTCTGTGCAGCGATTCCTGTATAGGCTATCTGTTTCATCGTGGTCCCCCTTTCTACCAGACCCGAAACGCGGAACTCAGCACTCAGCACTCAGCACTCGCTGCTTGCTGCGCGCTGCTCGTTACTGGAAACTCGGTTTGCGCTTCTCCAGGAAGGCGCTGATCCCCTCGCGGGCGTCGGGGGTTTCCACCAGCCCGGCGAACTGGGCCGTTTCGATGGCGAGTCCCTCGGTCAGCCCCTGGCCCTCGCCTTCGCGCACGGCCAGGAGGATCGCCGCGACGGCGGTGCGGCTCTTGGTTGCCAGCAGGCGGGCCACATTGCGCGCCTCGCGCACGACCATGCCCTCGGGCACCACCTTGTTGACCAGGCCCATCCGCAACGCTTCCTGCGCGGGGATTTGCGCCCCGGTCAGGCAGATTTCGAGCGTGCGCGCCGGGCCGATCAGCCGCAGGAGGCGCTGGGTGCCGCCCCAGCCGGGCATGATCCCCAGGTCCACTTCGGGTTGGCCGAAGCGGGCGTTGGCGCTGGCGATTCGCATGTCGCAGGCCAGCGCCAGTTCTTCGCCGCCGCCCAGGCAGTAGCCGTTGACGGCGGCGATCACCGGGATCGGTAGCGCGTCCACCCGGTTGACCACCTTCAGGCTCGCCTGGATGCGCGCCGTCGCGTCGGCCCCGCTCTTGAGCTGGGTGAACTCGCGGATGTCGGCCCCGGCCACGAATGCCGCGCCGGTGCCGGTGATGACCAGCGCCCGCACCTCGGCATTGCCCTCGATCTCGTCCAGCGCGCTGTCCAGTTCCGCGAAGACGGCACTGCTCAGCGCGTTCACCGGCGGGTGATCGATGGTGATCAGCGCGACCTTATCTTCAATCGTTAGCTTGATATACTGGCGGTCGGCCATTTCCTCTCTCCTTATTGTGATTGTGCCTGCAACGCCTTCCCACTCATGTCGTAGGCGTGCCACTTCGTATAGCCCAGCTTACCGTAAAAATCAACCAGCACAAGCCAGCCGATATGACAGTTTCCGACCCCGCGCTCCTTCAATATCTCCGATCCGCGGGCGACGAGCGCGAGACCAATGCCGCGCTGGCGCGCCGTTTGGGCGACGCCGACCGCCCCCAGGCTCCCGACATTCTCGCCCAGCAGCCCTTTCCAGACAACATCCATGCGCTGCGGGTGGGACTGCGGGCCGTACATCATCAGCGCGCCGATGATCGGGCCGTCGGCGTCACGGGCGATCAGGCAGTCGGCGTAATCACCGAGGTCGGCGGCGGCATGGTATTCGTTGGCCCAGCCGGAGAACTCGCGGTCTTCGAAGGCGAGCAATTCCGGCATATCGGCGGCTCCGGCGGCTTCCAGACGCACCCCCTGCGCGGCCATCCGTTCCAGCACACCCGGCGGGGTCACGTAATGGTCCAGGTGCTGCACCAGATCATAGCTGATCCCCTGGAACTCCCAGCCGCACGCCTGGAAGAAGGCTTTGGCGGCGGGGAGGTTGTCCGGCACGCTCGGCCAGAGCCGGGGCATCCGCCCCCCGATTCCCGCCCACAGCATCCCGGCGTCGCGCAAATGGGCCGCCGCATGGTCCAGCAACGCCCGGCCTATGCCGTGTCCCTGCGCTTCCGGGGCCACCAACAGGACGACGATATTGCCGCCCGGCTGCTGGACATAGGCCCCGCGTTGTGCCTGGGTGGCGACAAACCCGACCACTCGCCCATTCTCTTCGGCGACGAAATCATCGCCGGGCCGGTACAGTGGCGGGGTGGTGACCACCTGCCGGAACTGGGCGGCGGTCAAGGGCCACTCGCGGTTCAGCGTGTCCCGCCACAGCGCAAACGCTGCCTCGGCATCCTGCTCAGGATTATAGAGTCGGATGTGAGCCATGCGCGTACCCCATCATGTGTATTCGAAAAAGCCAGCGCCCGTCTTGCGTCCCAGATCGCCCGCCGCGACCTTCTCACGCAGGAGGGGTGCTGGCTCAAAGCGTTCGCCCAGTGTGTTTTGCAGGGCTTCCAATCCGGCCAGCACGTCGTCCAGGCCGCGCTCGTCGGCCATCTCCAGCGGCCCCTGCGGGAAGCCTGCCCCGGCCTGCATGGCGATGCCGATATCGCTCAGCCCGGCGATATCCTCTTCGAGGGCGCGGATCGCTTCGTTAATCAGCGGCAGGATCAGCCGGTCGGTAGTGAACAGGGTGTCGCGCACGCCCGTCTCTTGCTGGACCGCGCTGATCAGGTCAGCCGTCGTCGCGCCGCTTTCGTCGCTGTAGGTGTAGAAGCCCTTGCCCGCCTTTTGCCCCAGGCGACCGGCCAGGACCATCTGGTGGAGCAGGGCCGGGGGGTGCATCCGTTCGCCGTAGGCTTGGTAGATGGTTTCGGCCACGTCGTCGCAGATGTCACTGCCGACCATATCGGCCAGCATGAACGGCCCCAGCGGCATTCCCGCCGCGACCATCGCCGCGTCAATCGTCGCGCTGTCGGCGGCCCCTTCCTGAAGGGCGAAAATGGCCTCGCCCAGGTAGGGGCTGAGCAGGCGGTTGACCAGGAAGCCGGGGCATTCTTTGACGATCACCGGGATCTTGCGCAGGTCGCGGGCGAAGGCGGCGGTGGACTCGACGGTGTCTTCGCTCGTCGCGGTGCCGGGGATGACTTCGACCAGCTTCATCACGTAGGCCGGGTTGAAGAAATGGAGGCCGATCACCTGTTCGGGGCGGTTGGTCGCCTGGGCCAGCGTGCTGATCGAAAGGGCCGAGGTGTTGCTGGCGAAGATCGCGCCGGGGTGGCAAATGCTGTCCAACTCGCGCAAGACTGCCTGCTTGACCCCTAGCTTCTCCGGCACTGCCTCGATCACGAGGTCCACATCATCGAAGCCGCTGTAGTCAAGCTGGGGGGTGATGAGCGCCATCTTTTCTTCGACCTGGCTCAGGGTCATCTTGCCCTTGTGGGCGCGCTCCGCGTAGATCGCCCGCGCCTTCGCCATCCCGGCGTCCAGCATCTGCGGGTCCACGTCTTTGAGGATCACCGGGAGGCCGCTGTAGCTGATCACCTGGGCGATGCTCCCGCCCATGGCTCCGGCCCCGACCACGGCGGCCTTGAAGATGTACATCGTCGGACTCCTCCCCCGATAAGCTAACCAATCGGTTAGTTAACACGCCGAAAAGAGGCCCGCACGGTGGCGAGCTGGATTGTGACAAGGCCATTGTACTGTAGCGGGGAACCGCTGTCAACCAGGCGATCACGACAAAGCACACGCAGCAGGCAGCATAGACAGCAAGGCGAATCTTCGTGCCCTTCGTGTCCTTCATGGTGTAAATAAAGAGTCGCTGCGGTTATAATGGGATAATGAATGATCTGCTCGAAGCTGCCTGGAGCGGCAGCCTGCCGGTGCGCCCGCCCTTTCGCCTGGGGCTGACCGTACCCGCCCTGCGCCGCCTCCCGGCCAACCCGGTGGACGTGCTGACGCCGGACGGGGTGTATCTGCGCGCCTTCGCCCCGCCGTCCGGGCCGGTGATCTGGGCGATCCAACAAGACGGCGATGCGCCGGAACTGCACCTGAGCCTCTATGGGGCGGTGGACGATCCGGCCCCCTGGCGGGCGCTGGCGGCGCGGATGCTGGGGACGCAGGTCGATCTAGCCCCGTTCTATGCCGCAGCCGCGCAGGCCCCCGAGATCGCGCCGCTGGTGGCGCAGATGCGCGGGGTGAAGCCGCCGCGCTATCCCACCTTGTGGGAGGCCCTGGTCAACGCCCTGGTGTTTCAGCAGGTGAGCCTTCACGCCGCGCTGGCGGTCCTGCGCCGGGTGATCGCCCGCTTCAGCCCGGTAGTGCCGTTCGGCGGGCAACTGCTCACTCCGTTCCCCACCCCGGCGGCGATCCTGACCAGCGATCCGGTGGAGTTGCGCGGCCTGGGCTTGAGCACGGTCAAAGCGCGGACCCTGTTGGCCCTGGCTGCCCAGGTGGAGACCGGGCAGGTCAGCGAAGCCGATCTGATCCCCTTGCCCAGTCCTGATGCGGCGCGGCGGCTGACCCTGCTCCCCGGCATCGGCCCGTGGAGCGCGGCGGTGGTGCTGCTGCGCGGGCTGGGGCGGCTCGACGTGTTCCCCAGCGGCGACTCGGGCATCGCGGCCAACCTGCGCCGCCTCCTGGGCGTGGCCCCCGGCACCGAAGAAGCCACCGCCGCCCGCCTCGTCGCCGCCCTCACCCCTGCTCAGGGAATGCTCTACTACCACCTGCTCCTCAGCCGCCTCGCCGCGAGCGGCGTGCTGAGGACTGAGGACTGAGGACTGAGGGGTCAGGGATCAGGGATCAGGGATCAGAACGACGCAATACGCAATACGCATCACGCATCACGCATCACGCATTGCTCATCACTCATCGCTCACTTCTTGTCCACCTTCGCCAGTTCCGCGAGCATCTTCTGCTGTAAGGCGGTCAGTTTGCTGAGCCACCCGTCGCGGTAGGGGCGCAAGGTGTCGGCCAGCACCTGGGCCATGCCCAGATGGCTCGCCCACTTGCGGTCGGCAGGCAGCACATACCAGGGCGCATGGGCAGGGCTACAGCGGGACAGCGCCTCTTCGTAGGCGGCGGTGTACTCGTCCCAGAAGGTGCGCTCCGCCCAGTCGCCGGGGTTCAGCTTCCAGGCTTTGCTCGGATCTTTTTCGCGGGCCAGCAGGCGGTCCTTCTGCTCATCCTTACTCAGGTGGAGATAGAACTTGACCACAATCGTGTTGGTCGTGGTCAGCAGATGCTCGTAATCGTTGATCAGGCCATAGGCGGCCTCGATATGCTCCGCAGGGGCCAGCTTGTGGACACGCACCACCAGCACCTCTTCATAGTGCGAACGGTTATAGACCCCGATGATCCCGCGGGGTGGGGCGGCGGCATGGACCCGCCACAAGAAGTCGTGCGCGGCTTCCTGGGCGGTGGGCACCTTGAACGAGGCGATTTGGAGACCTTGCGGGTTGATGGCGCTGAGCACGTTATTGATCAGGCCATCTTTGCCTGCGGCGTCGCGCCCCTGGATGATCACCAGCAGCGCGTGCGTCTGTGCCCCCCACATCAGGTACTGAAGCTCGGTCAACTCTGCGAGCAAGGGGGCCAATTGTTGCGGAGCATCGTCTTTTTGCAATCCGCCGTTCCCGTCTGTGGGGTAATCTTTCAGGCGCACCTTGCTGTCGGGATCGATCTTGTAGGCCAGTTTTTGTGCCATAGCCGGGTTGCCACCTCCTCTTAGGATAGAGCTGAGTATACCACGAACCGCAGTGGTTGTGGGGTGGTGAATCCGGTGCTGGTGCGGGTGGGCTGCCGAGTGCCCGTGGGGCGTAGGGTTTGCGTCCGGCAGCCGGTTTGCTGCCCGGCCTTGTCCGCGCCCGCGTAATGAGGGGCCGGAAGCGCCGGGCTATACTCAGTATTGAATCATGCAGTTGCGTTTTCCGATAGGATGATTTAGACTGATATTCGAGAGTGCTAGTTGGCTGGGATGCTGTATACAAAGAGAGTGAGCAGGTGAATCGTTTGTCCGTTTCCTCGGTACCGTTAGAAGTAGGCGCGCCGGAAGATCTAGAGCGGCGCAAAGGGGCACGTAATAATCGGGTCACGGCGGTGGCAGCGTTGGGTCTGCTGCTTGCCTCCATCTATGGTTCCTATTTGATCCTGATGGCGAACCCGATCAATCTGTTGCTGCTCGGCGTGACCCTCACCCTCCTGGTGCTCACGATTGTCGTGTTGGTATTGCTGCGCATCCGCCCGGTGTTCGCCTCATACCTCATTCTAGGGACGCTGCTGTTCGAATCCATCATTTTGACGTTGATCCTGGGACCCACGCTCAGCGGGGTCTTCAACTACTGTCTCCCCCTGGCGCTGGCCGGCTTGCTGCTGCCGCCCCGCCGTTTCCTGACGATTGGGCTGGGCATTGTGGGGCTGTATGCTTTGGTGTTGTTCGGTTTTGTCAACAAAATATTTCCGACCATTTCTCCGGGCATCAAACCTCCGTCGGTCGCCAGTGCCGATTTTGTGTTTATTGTCCTGGGTTTGGTCTTGCTGTGGCTGATCAACTGGCTGTTCACCGGCGATCTGAGCACTGCGCTGCTCCACGCCCAGGAGCGCGGCGCGGCCTTGCTCCATACCCTGCAACAACTCGGCACCCAGTATGAGTTGGAACACGAGGCCGGGCAGGGTCTCGCCGGGATGGCCGGGCAGTTGGCCGGGGTGGCGGCGTCCCAGGCGTCGGGCAGCGCCGAACAGGCCCGCGCGTTGGAGCAGATCACCACCTCTGTCACCGATTTGACGACCATGTCTGACCAGGTGGCCGGGGCGGCCACCACGGCGCGGTCCGTCGTGGGCGAAACCCTGCAATATCTTGCGCACTCGCAAGCTGCCGTGGCCGGGAACATGGAAGCGCTGACCCGCCTGAGCCAGGCGATCACCCAGATTGCCGAGCGCAATCACGCGCTGATCACGCAGTCGGCAGTGATCGGCGAGATGGCGGACTCGATCGAGGAGATTGCCGGACAGGTCCATTTGCTGGCCCTTAATGCCACCATCGAAGCCGCGGGCGCGGGGGCGGCAGGCCGTCGCTTCGCCGTCGTGGCGTTAGAGGTGCGCGAACTGGCGAACCGCACATCGGCGGCCACCGAGCAGATTAAGGCCCTGACCGCCCAGGTCGCGGAGGCCCAGGAAGCCGCCGCGCAGGCGATCCTGTCCGGGCAGGCCCAGGCAGACGATGTGCAGGCTTACGCGGTACGGATTGCCGATGTAAATCGGACGGTGCAACTCCACATGCAAGATGTGGCGGTGCTGACGGAGGAAATCGCCGTCGCCAGCACCAAGCAGCAGCACATCCACCGGGGGATTGTGGTTGCGATGGGCGAGGTCGCCACCGTGGCGAATGAAGTAGCCGCCAGCAGCTGGCAGATTTCGGAGACCACCCAGGCGCTGAACGCGGCTGCCGGGCACCTTGCCCCCATATCCGGCGAATTGGCCGTGGGTTCCGGTGTGTGGTAGAATACGGGGGTAGACTCTGTTCAATTAGCCAGCAGAAGCAGCCAACAGGAGGCAACCCCATGCCGATGTATGAATATTACTGCCACGAGTGCGGGACACATATTGAGACGCTGCGCCGGGCCGACGACCGTGATGCGCCGGTGACCTGTCCCACCGACGCCACGCACCGCCCGAAACGGATGCTGTCGGTGTTCGCCACTCGCACGGCGGGCACCCGCGAAGTTACCGGGATGCTGGAGCAGCCGTCCGGGGGCGGGTGCGCCTGCGGCGGCAACTGCGGCTGCCGCAACTGAGGGCGAGACTAGAAATCAGAAATTAGAAATCAGAAGTCAGAAGTCCGCTTCTTTCTGATCAAAGGCACATTCTCCCGCGAGCGAAATAAAAAGCAGCGCCGCCACGTCTAAAGTGGCAGCGCTGCTTTTTGGCGGCTGGGGGGCGGGTTACTGGGTGGCGGGTTGGGCAAAGCGCCACTGCTGGTCAATGGCGGTCTTGGGCATTTTGATCCAGGCGTTGCGATCGGCCTGCGCGATTTTTTCGACCCCGATGTTCAGCTTTTCGGTGGCCCGCAGCAATTCGAGCAACCCGCCTTTGCGGTTCACCGCCGCCTCGATGGTGTCGGGGTCACCGATGGCGGTGATGATGATGGGAACCGACACCTGCTGGTTGTCCACCAGGATGTGCCCATCGGCGTCGCTGCTCACCACGGAGCGGGTCAGCAGGCGCACATCATTGATAGCCATGCCCTCGACGCCGGAGCTACGCAGTTCATTGACCACATCCTGAATATGGCGCGCATCCACCGTGTCGGTAATGACGACGCGCACGCCGGGGCCGGTGATGTCTACCTCGCCGTTGGCGATACGCAGCCGCTTCACCTCGCGCACCAGATCTTCCAGATTGCTGGACCCGGCGGTGTTGGTCTGCTTGTAGGTGTTCACTTCCCGTTGTAGCTCATCCAACTGGTCGTGCAGATCCAGGTTGGCCCGGTAGAGGCTGCTGATATAGCTGGCCTGATCGTTCAGCGATTGGTTGGCGAGGTCGGTCGTGCGCTGGCTGCGGAACTGGGGCACGAGCATCAACCCCAGGATCAGGCATACCACGGCGATCAATAATCGTGCGCGCCAGGAGGTCATATGCGATCCTCAGTCCTGCTCGTTACGGGTTGTTGGAGTCGTCGGTCTGGGCGAAGCGGAAGATATAGCTGCCGTTGTAGGCCGCCACGGATACTTTGTCCTCTTTGCGGATCTCGATGCCGATATCATAGATCAGCGCCCGCTGGTTAAGGGGTTGCACCTGGGGGGAGCTATGCAAGGCGGCTTCCATCTGGTCGCTGTTGCCGATGGCGCTGATCACGAAGGGCGGTGACAGGCGGGTCGCGTTGCAGATCACCGTCGCGCCGACGCAATAGAGCTGCGTGTTCGCCATGATCCGTTCCCCGTTGATCGACACGGCTTCAGCCCCGCTGGCCCACAGCGTATTGATCACATCGCGCAGGTCGTAGTCGTGCAGGATATAATTGGCCGCGTCGTCGTTCGGCGCAATCGCGCTGGTGCTGTCGCGGTAGGTGGCGATGACGCCCGGCCCGGCGAGCACCACCAGCCCGGCGGTGACTTTCTCCTGGTTGAGCGCATCGTTAATGTCCGCCAGGTTCGCCTTCTTCTCCGACGCCTCGCCCTGCATCGTGCTCAACTGATTTCGCAGATCACCGATCTGGCGTTTGAGGTCGCTTTGCTCGGTTTCGAGCCGGGTGATGGTCTGCCCGACCACGATTTTATCGCCACCGGGGCGGGTGCTGGCGGGCGCGCCGTTGCGGGGTTGCCATTGGAGGGAGAGGGCCAGCCCGCCCAACAACCCCACCAGCATCAGGCAGAAGCTCAGCACGATCATCGCCGTGCTGGGCCGGGCAATGCTGGGCGCGCGGCCTTCATGCAGGCCAGGGAGCGTAAATGGGATGGGGAAACGGGCCATAGCCAACTCCTCGTTGTAGCGGCAACGGGCCGGGGCAGGCGGACCAGGCCGGATCACACAGGCTCTACTAATATAACGCGGGAACAGGGCACGAGGTTTCCACCCCACCCCCATTATACCCGATTGGGTGGGTTTTCCACAAAACAAGACGCTTGTGTTCGCAACACAAGCGTCTCACCACATAAAGCGGGGACCCTGGTCACCCGGGTCAGGGCGTTAGTGGCTGCCGTGGATCTCGATGTTCAACACGCGATGGTTGTTGCTGGTGTTGCTTTCGCGGGCGACGGTGTCCACGTCCACCATCAGAATATAGCGGTTGTAGTGGGGGGGCGCTTCGGTGCCGGTGAAGCGCACGCTGGTGAGGTCGCCCGCTGCCAGGCTGGAGATGCGCTTGGTATAGGTCATCAGTGCCTGGCTCCGGTCGTCGTTGTAGAGCACAGCGCGCACGGTGAAGCTGCTCTCGCGCCGGTTGCCCAGGTTCTCAATGCCCACCACCAGACTCACCGGCTGGTTGGCGAGAATCCGGTCCACATCCAGGGCCGGGTCGAAATCGACCCCGATAATCCCCAGATCATGCTGTTCGCCCGTGTTCGGGGCGGGGGAAACGTTGGAAGGCACCGCGTTCACCGGCGTCTGATCCGTGACTTGCACTGCGCCGCATCCCGACGCAACACCATACGCCCCCAGGACGACCAATAGTAACCCTAACCGGGTCCACAGGGGGCGCAGACGACCCCGTCCGTCGCTGCTACTCCTCATATGCTCTCTCCACTCCTTCGCCCCTGTCTGCATTCACTACAATCATTTCCTGGCGCAGAGGCGATGCAACACCGGCGTTATCTTACTACATCCCTGGGCCTTTGTCAAACAACACGGGAGACGCGAAACTGGCAGTGAACGCTTAGACGACAGAAATCGGCAAGGAGAAGTCAGCCCTCCGATTTCTTTTCGCTTTCGGATTGGCTTTTCTTTTACTCCTTTTTACTTTGCGTGGACTAATGGCGAGGACTAGCGGGTAAGCAGGATGGGACCCCAAAGGCAATAGAACAGGGCGGATGCATCGGCCCTGGGCAACAGAACAGGGCCGATGCATCCGCCCCCGCAGTCATCCGAAGCGCCGCGGAGGGTGGGGTTTGGGGCGCCCACGA
>JBBSAN010000087.1:0-13818 GCA_038252265.1 Chloroflexia bacterium | reverse complement strand
TGTTGTTCGGGCGGAAGTAGTTGCCCGGACACGGCTCACCGGGACCGCCGCAGGGGTAGCCCCCGACGATCCCCCGGCAGGCCAGGCAACGCACATAGTCGTAGAACGTGCTCCCCACCGGCACGTCATTAAAGGAGATGGCGCAAGCCGTCACTGTCGCAGTCACCGTCCTGGTGCTCGTGGCGGCGGCGGTCTGCGTAGCGGCAGCAGTCGGCGGCGCGGTGCGCGTGGGCGAGGCCGCGAGGACCGTATTAGTCGGGCTGGGGACCGGCGAGGGCGTGCCGCACGCCCCAGCGATCAAGTGCTGGTTGAGGTTGATGTAGACCCCAGTGTCGTCCAGGCCCCCGATCGCATAGAGCGATCCGTCTGCGCCGTAGCCCTTGGCGTAGTTCCGCGCCGCGCTAACCAGCGCCGGGCCGGTGCTCCAACTGTTCGCCACCGGATCATAGACATAGACCAGGGCTTCGGGGGTCGTGAAGGCTCCGCCGACCACCCAGAACTTGCCATTATAGGCGTAGCCCTGGTTGTTGCTCTTGGCCGTCGGCAGGGCCGGGCCGGTGGTAATCGCGTTGGTCGCCGGGTCGAAGATCTCGAACACCGTCTCATCGCTGAGCGAACCGCCGGTGTTCTGGCTGCCTCCGGCGATGTAGATCCGGTTACCGACCGCCTCGACGGCGATATAGCCCCGGGCCAGCGACAGGTTGTTCGGTAGCTGGGTCCAGGCGTTGGTCATCGGGTCATAGACCCAGTTATCGGCGTAGCCCATGCCGGTGGCCGAGGCGTCGATGCCGCCGAAGATATAGAACTTGTTGTTGTAGACCGCCCAGCCGCCGGGGAGCCGGACCGGGGCGGCAGGCCAGGTGGCCTTGGTGGCGATGGTATTATCTGCCGGGTTGAAGGTCAAAGTCCGCCCGGTATAGGCGCTGCTGGCCCCGCCACCGCCGGCGATGAAGATCCGCTGCCCTTCGGGGAAGGTGAGCAAGCCCCCGGCCATGTTAGAGGTCTGGAGATCGGGCAGGACGGTGGAGAGCAACGACCAGCTATTGCCCGCCAGGTCATAGTGGTAGATGTCGGTCGTATAGGTCGTGTTGTCGGGGCGTCCGCCGAAGAGGTAGACGGCGCTGCCCGTGCTGACGCCAACGGCGCGCGCTTTGAGTACCGGCAGCGGGGCCACCGTGGCCCAGACCGCCGCGCCCACGCACGGGGTCGGGGTGGGGGTACCAACCAGCACCGTCGCGGTGGAGGTGCGGGTCGCCGTCGGCGGGGTGCCGGTCACGGTCGGGGTCGGGGTGCCCTGTACGATCACGTCAAGGAAGGTGGCCGAGATCGGCCCCCAGCTCAGGTTGCCGGAGTAGGAGTTCACGCCGCGCCCGCGC
Source organism: Chloroflexia bacterium (assembly GCA_038252265.1). Lineage (GTDB taxonomy): Bacteria > Chloroflexota > Chloroflexia > QHBQ01 > JAICKM01 > JBBSAN01. The sequence continues at coordinate 12,442 of JBBSAN010000087.1, read as the reverse complement.
ACGAACAGGATGTGGCGGCCTGCGGTCAGGCTAGTCGTATCCACCGATGCGCTCACGGCCACCGTCTGTCCGGTGAAGGTGCCGCTCATTGGGATCGCGGTGCCCCCCGCCCAGGGCGGGGTGTCGATGTAATACTCCGCATCGGCCACGTTCTGGGCGTAGGTGTTGCCCGTCCAGGCGTAGTTGATGCTCGCCGTCAGGAGCGACGGGGTTCCGGCGGTGACGGTCATCGGCGTGGCGACGACCGTGTTGGCGTCGGGGCCGTGCGTGGTCAGGTAGGGGGTGCGAGCGATCTTCGCCTGGTAGGTCAGCATGTTCCGGTTCAGGTTGAAGATCGTATCCACGGTCGAGTAGGCGGGGAAGAAGCTGCTGCCGCCGATTTCGGTGGTATAATCCGCCGCGCCAAGTTCGCCATAGCCCCAGCTCCCCGAGTCGCCGTCTACGGCGTAGAGCACTTCGGGCGGCTGGCCGTAGGTGTAGCCGTTGCCCCCGGCGTTGGCCGCGGTCATGTGCTTGGCGATGTTGCGCAGGTCGGTATCATTGGGGGCATGGGGGGTGACCTGGAAGCCCCACGGGAACAGATTCAATGAGGCGTTGCTGTGCATACTCTGGATGATGCCCGTGGTGGTGAGCGGGGCTTCGTCGGTGATGGCTGGCCCGCGCTGGTCGGGGATCAGCAGGCGGATCTGGTTCATCACCGCCTGGGTTTCTTCTTCCGACCCTGCCGAGGGGCCACGATAGGTCTCGTTGCAGGCCGCGCCGCTGGAGCCGCCGCAGCAGGCCCACATGAAGGGGAAGTTGCGGTTGAGGTCGGTGCCCAGTTGCCCACCGGCGGGCGGGTAGGTGGTGCAGCCGTCGTCGCGGTCGCCGTTCTTGCGTTGCAGGTAGGGGCTGTTGCCGCCCACCTCGACGATATGGTGCCCGTCGGGGTTGAGCATTGGCATGATCCAGATGTCGTGCCAGTCTACCAGCCAGTGCGCGTCGGCGTTGGTCGCATAGCCATCGAGCAGCCAGCTAATATAGCGCATCGAGACTTCCGACGTGGCGATCTCGCGCGAGTGGATGCCGGTGTCGTACCAGTAGACCGGCTTCGGGCCGGGGATGGCCTGATTGGTGATATGGAGGACCAACAGATCGTAGCCGTTGCTGCCGGCGGGCTGGGTGCAGGAGCCGAGGTGGGTCTTGCACCACGAGTCGCCGATATCGACCTTCTGGGCCAGGGTCGGGTAGTTCGTCACCATCTGGTCGAGGAAGGTTTGCATTTCCTCCACCGTCTTGTAGCCGCCATCGAAGGTGTCGGGACCGCTGCCCCCGAACTGGGTCGGCGTGTTCGCCTGGCGGGTCTGCTCCTGATCGATCTCGGCCCGCAGGCCCTTCGCCAGCATCTGATTATAGGTGGCGCGGTCGGTCCACACGGTCAGATAGCCGCCCGCGGTGGCCGCCTCAATCGCACCCCACTCCGTCGCCAACCGGTCGCGCTCCACAACGTCGTGGAAATAGAGATGCACCACGAGCGTTTCAGCGCGCGGCAAGACCGTACTCCCGGTGCCGGTGGGTTGCGCTGCCACGGCAGGGCGCGGCAGGCCGACGATCCCGACCAGCAGCCCAAAGGCCAGGCTGCAAAGCGCCAGGCCAATCGCCAGATACTGTAGTTCCTTCCTTTTTATCAACGGTGAATCCCCCCTTATGTGTGAGAAAGAAGAAGCCTCTTGTGCGCCAGGGACGGGAGGTAGGCTGCCTCCGCGCTGCCCCGGTGCCCGATCCTGCGGGCGACACCCCGGCGGGCAAACCTCCGTCGGGGTGCTGTCGCTGGTGTATTAAACGGGGCGGTGCCCCGGCGCAGTCATGGGCCGCCGTAGGCGATGGTGACGAACTTCGTCACCTGGCCCCGCGTGGCATTGTTCGCCGGGCGGAAGTAGAGGCCGGGGCACGGTTCGCCGATGCCCCCACAGGGATAGCCGGTGACGATCCCATTGGTGTAGACCGCTTCCACATAGGTGAAGAAGGTGCTACCGACCGGCACGTCCTGGAACGAGGCGATAGCCGGGGACGGCAGCGGATAGCCCTTCGCCAGCGCGATCACTTTGCTCAGTTGGCCCCGCGTTACCGGCGTGTTCGCCCGGAAGTAGGGCCGGTTGCCGGGGGCCACGCACGGCTCGCCGGGCGACCCGCAGGGGTAGCCGGTGATGATCCCGTGGCTGACGCCGGTTTCGATGTAAGGGTAGAAGGTGGCGTTGGCGGGCACATCCTCGAAGGTGGGCGTCACCGGGGTGATGATGGGCCACCCCGCCGCATTGACCGTCATCTTGAGCGTCTGCCCCCGCGTGACGTTGTTGTTGGGGCGGAAGTAAGGGTCCTGAGTGGGATTGCACGTCTCGCCGGGCGACCCACAAGGGTAGCCGCTGACATAGCCCCGGCAGGCCATCCAGTGGATGTAGGGGTAGAAGGTGGTGCCTGTTGCCACGTCGGCAAACGTCGCGGCACAGGACACCGGCGTCGGTGTGCTGACCGGCGGCACGGTGGGTGTGGCCGTGGCGGTCGCGCTCGCCGGTGGGGTCGGGGTCAGCGTCACCGTTGGCGTTGCGCTCGGCGGGACAGTCGTGGCGGTGGGCGTCGGGGTGAGCGACCCGGCGGGGACCACGTCGAGGAAGACGGCGGTGATCGGCCCCCAGCTCTCGTAGCCGGAATAGGAGTTCACGCCGCGCCCGCGCACGAACAGGATGTGCCGCCCGATGCTCAGGGGGGTCGTGTCGATGATCGCCTGCGCCGCCACCGTCTGCCCGGTGAATGTGCCGGTCATGGCGACGGCGGTGCCGCCTGCCCACGGCGGGGTATCAATGTAATATTCGGCGGCGGCCACGTTCTGGGCATAGGTGTTGCCCATCCAGGCGTAGTTAATGCTCGCCGTCAGCGTGGCAGGGCTACCCTGCTCGACCGGGTTGGGGTTGTCCGCCACCGTGTTGGCATCGGGGCCACGGGTGGTCAGGTAGGGGGTGCGGGCGATCTTCGCCAGGTAGGTCAGCATCCCCCGGTTCTGCTGCCACAGCCCATCCACCTCCGAATAGTCGGCCAGGAAATCGCTCCCGCCCAGTTCGGTGGTGTAGGCGGCCATGCCCAGTTCGCCATAGGCCCAGGTCACCGAGTCGCCGTCCACCACGTAGAGCAGTTCGGGGGTTTGACCATACTGGTAGCCGTTGCCGCCCGCGTTGGGCGCGCTCATATGGGCACCGATGTTCCGCAACTCAGGGTCGTTGGCCGTGTGCTGGGTACTCCAGCCCCAAGGGAACAGGTTTAGCTCGGCTACGGTGTGCATACTTTGCAGCACGCCGGTGGTAGTGATCGGGGCCGGGTCGTTGTTGTTCGGCCCGCGCTGGTCGGGGACCAGGGCGCGGATTTTGTTCATCACCGCCTGGGTCTCGTCCTCCGATGCGGCGCTGACTCCACGATAAGTCTGGTCGCAGGGCGCGTTCGTCGAGCCGCCACAGCAGTTCCAGAGGAAGGGGAAGTTGCGGTTCAGGTCTACGCCGAACTGCGTAAAGGCGGTCGGCGGCCAGGCGGTGCAGCCGTTGGTGTTGTTGGCGCTCTTGCGGTGGTAATAGGGGCTGTTGCCGCCGCCCCCCGATTCGACAATATGGTGGCCGTCGGGGTTGAGCGTCGGCATGACCCAGATATCCTGATAATCCACCATCCAGTGCGAGTCGGCGTTGCTGGCATAGCCGTCGAGCAGGAGGCTGATGAAGCGCATGGCGACTTCGGGGGTGGCGATCTCGCGGGAGTGAATACCTGCGTCGAACCAGAAGACCGGCTTCGGCCCGGCGATGCTGCGGTTGGTGATATGCAACACCCACAGATCGTAGCCGTTGTTCGGGTTGGGCAGCGTGCAGGCGCCGGGGTGGGCCTTGCACCACGAGTCACCGATATCGATCTTCTCGGCCAGGGTGGGGTAGGCGGCCACGATCTGATCGAGGTAGGCATAGATCTCTTCGACCGTCTTGTAGCCGCCATAAAACGTGTTCGGGGCGTTGCTGCCGGTGAAGAGCTTCGGGTTGTTGGCTTGCTGGGTGGCTGCCGCGTCGATTTCGACCCGCAGGCCCCGCGCCAGGAGGCTGTTATAGGTGGGGCGGTCGGTCCACACGGTCAAGTAGCCGCCGGTGGTCGGGATTTCTTCGGCGTTTAACTCGGTCGCCAGCCGGTCACGCTCCAATGTGTCATGAAAATAGACGCGCAAGACCAGCGACTCGGTGCGGGCCACCACGGGGCTGGTCGCGGGGTCGGGGGGGCGGGCGGCGAGGGCCGGAGCCAGCCCGGCCATGCCCCCGATCAAGGTTGCCAGGAGCAAGGTGCCCAGCGTCAGCAGCAGGGCCGGGGTCTTGCCGGGGGTGGGGGGAGACGAGCGGAAACGCAATCTTCAGTTCCTTCCTAATGCTAACGGTGGTCAAGCGGTCGGGACCGGGCCGCCGCGCCCGGTCAGCGCACAACGCCCGTGGGGAAACGGGCCGGATCGGGGAGCGGGTCAGCCGGAGGGCCACTAACGGGAGGGCCGCACACCAGCCGCCGCAGGGGCCGCCTTGCTGGAAAGCCACAAGCACGGCGCAGTGTCCAGGGCACATGGGGAGGGTGCTCCGATAACACAGGGAGGTGAGCAAGCTGTTGGAAACCCTGGCCCTCATACGGGCGCATCGTACGTTGCCGGACGTATCCGTTGGCGGGTGATCGGGTGGGGGTGCCGTCCCACTGCGGTTCCAGGCGGGGCACAGCGAACCGGGTCCGGTGTGTTGGCGCTGCGGTAAGCCAAAGTATACCAGACCGGACGGCGCTTTGCAACCGGATTTACCCCTCTTCCACCGCGCCGCGCAGCCAGGTGAGGACTGGCGCGCCTGCCGGGCGAACCCACACCGCCACCACATCAATCCGCCAGTCGGTGCCATCGGCAGGGCGATCATGGGCCTGCAAATAGGCTTCGGCCAGGGCGATCAGGCGGGCCTGCTTGGCGGGCGTGACCGACTCTTCGGCCCGGCCCGGCAAGGCCCCGCGCCGGGTGCGGACTTCGACAAAGACCAGCGCCGGGCCGTCGCGGACCACCAGATCGATCTCGCCGCGCAGGCCCTGTGCGGTGGGTCGCCAGTTGGTGGCGAGGATGGTACAGCCCTGCGCCGTCAGGTAGGCCGCCGCCCGCGCCTCGCCCTGCTGCCCCAGCGCCCGCCGATCATCCATCGGCGAGTGCGGAGTGCGGAGTGCGGAGTGCGGAGTCTGGTGAGTTGCCGTTCGGAGCTGGCTCCAGGGTCTCTGTATCTTCTTCTGCCCCGTCCAACCCCCAACCCCCAACCCCCAACCCCCAATTCCGTACCGGGGCGAAGGTGCGGCGGTGGATAGGCGAGGGACCGGCGGCCTCCAGGGCGGCGGCGTGAACGGCGGTGCCGTAGCCCTTGTGGGTGGCGAAGGCGTAGGCGGGATACTCCGTGGCGGCGGCGACCATCAGCCCGTCGCGGTAGACTTTGGCGATGATCGAGGCAGCGGCGATGGAGATGCAGCGGGCATCGCCTTTGATCAGCGGCAGTTGGGGCAAGGCCATGCCCGGCAGCGGGAACGCATCGAGCAGGAGGAAGTCGGGCCGCAGCGGCAGGGCCCGCACCGCTCGCACCAGCGCGAGCCGGTTGGCCGCTCCCCAGCCGATCCGGTCGCCCAGCCCCGGCGACACCCGCCCGATCCCCACCCCCAGCGCGTGTTCGCGGATCCGCCCGACCAGCCCCTCGCGGGCTTTGGCCGTCAACTGCTTGGAGTCGCGCACCGGGGCGAGGTCGGCCCAGGCCCGCGCCAGCACGGGATCGGCGGGCGGGGTGGGGTCGTCCACCTGCCGCGCCAGCGCCGGGGGGAAGATCACCGCCGCCGCCACCAGTGGCCCGGCCCAGGCCCCCCGGCCCACTTCGTCGCACCCGGCCACCAGGGCAAAGCCCTGCGCGTGGCAGCCGCGCTCCGTCTCCCAATCGGGGCGGGCAGGCAGGAGGATGGGGGCTTTGGCGGGGCGTGGGGTCATGTTGGCGGCGTGATGCGTGATGCGTGATGCGTGATGCGTGAGGTATAGAGCGTATTGCGTATTGCGTATTGCGTCGTTCTGATCCCTGATCCCTGATCCCTGATCCCTCGTCACGTTGTGCGCGAGGGGCGACCGAAATACGGGTAGCGGAAGGGGCGGCCCAGCAAGACCATCAGCCCGCCCCAGGCGCCGTAGAGGATGCTGATCGGGAACCAGACGACGAAGAAGACGATGAGCAGGCCCGCCGCGCCGCCTGCCCAGGTCCAGCCCCAATAGATTTGCCCGGCCAGTAATGCGCCCAGCAGCACGGCCAGGCCGATGTTGAACAGGAAGACGAACGCCTGGTAGCATCCGGCCTGCCGGGCGTGGTATTCCACGTAGGGCGAACGGCGGCTGTAGAGCCAGATGCCGACGCTGATCGCCAGGCTGATCAGGAACCCGAACCCCAGGAAGCCGAACAGGATGGCGAAATGGCTCACCGCCGCCAGCCCGGCATCGGCCACCCGCCCGCCGGTCTGAACCACCCGCGCACCGACGGCGCTCACATCCGGCCCGGTGCGCGCCGGGGGCGGGGGGAGCAGGTAGGCATCGTCGGCAGGTCCCGGCTGCGAGAGGTCGCGCAGGCGGCGTTCCAGGTCGGGCGGCACGGCGGGGGGTGGGTTGTCGTCGTAGGGTTGCATAGGCATCTCCTCCTGTAGAGTATAACGGCAGACAGGGTACTGTCAAGACGGGGCGCAGCACTTTAGCCGACGTTTCGTGTTCAGTCCCGGAGGGACGACAGATCATAGCCCACGGCGTGAGCCGTGTGGAAAAGGTCGCCTCCGCAAGAAAGCCCCGGAGGGGCAACAGAAAACCGCAATAGGCGTCTTCTGTCGCCCCTCCGGGGCTTGACTGTAGGGGACATTCCCCACAGTTGCACCGTGGGCTATGATCTGTCGCCCCTCCGGGGCTGATTTTGCGGTTAGCCCGCCCATTAGCATCGCCCCCGCACTGGCAACGCCGCTGAACCGCCGGACGCCCCTACAGCAACAGGTTTCCCTTCATACAACAATCTGGCAGGCGGTAGGTATCGCCTATTGGCTTGACTACCACAAGCGCCCATGCTACCATAAGCCAGCACGATAAGGAATGAAGAGGAGGCACGCATGAGTGAGGAAGACTCGGCCCCCGCGCCGCTGGTGGGGGTGGTGATGGGCAGCACGTCGGATTGGGAGACGATGACCCACACGGCGCAGACATTGGAGGCGCTGGGCATCCCGTTCGAGGTGCAGGTGGTGTCGGCGCACCGGACGCCCGATCTGTTATTCGCCTATGCCGAGGCCGCCGCCGGGCGCGGGCTGGCCGTGATCATCGCCGGGGCGGGCGGGGCGGCCCACCTGCCGGGGATGCTCGCGGCCAAGACGGCGCTGCCGGTGCTCGGTGTGCCCGTCGAGTCGAAGGCGTTGCACGGGCTGGACTCGTTGCTGTCCATCGTGCAGATGCCCGCCGGGGTGCCGGTCGCCACCCTGGCAATCGGGCGGGCCGGGGCGATCAATGCGGCCCTGCTGGCGGCGGCGATCCTGGGCACCGCCGACCCGACCTTCCGCGCCGCCCTCCATCGCTACCGAGGACGCCAGACCCAGGCGGTGCTCGACCACCCCGACCCCCGCGAGGGCGCGTGATCGTCGGCGTGCTGGGGGCCGGGCAACTGGGGCAGATGCTGGCCCTGGCCGGGATTCCGCTGGGCCTCCGTTTCCGCTTCCTCGATCCCACGCCCGATAGCCCCGCCGGGCACCTGGCCGAGCAGATCGTGGGCCAGTATGACGATCCGGTGGCGCTGGGCCGTTTCGCCACCGGCCTCACCGCTGTCACCTACGAGTTCGAGAACGTCCCTGTCAGCGCGGCCCGCATTGTCGCCGGGCGTGTCCCGATCTTTCCGCCACTCGCCGCGTTAGAAGTCGCCCAGGACCGGTTCACCGAAAAGACCTTCTTCACTAAGTTAGACATCCCTACCCCGCCCTTCGCCCCGGTGGATACCCGGGCCGATCTGCAAGCCGCCTGCGCGCAGATCGGCCCGCCCACTGTCCTGAAAACGCGACGCGGCGGCTACGACGGCAAAGGGCAATGGCTGATCCACACGCTGGAAGAGGCGGCGACGGCCTGGCAGGCGGCGGCGGGGCTACCGCTGATCCTAGAAGGCTTCGTGCCGTTCACCCGCGAATTGTCCATCCTGGCCGTGCGTGGATGGGGCGGGGCGACGGCATATTACCCCCTGGTGGAGAACACCCACCGCGACGGCATCCTGCGCCGTTCACTGGCCCCGGCTCCCGCCATCACCCCGGCGCTCCAGGCGCAGGCCGAGAGCTACGCCGCGCGGGTGCTCGATGCGCTCGGCTATGTCGGGGTGCTGGCGATTGAGTTGTTCCAGGTGGGTGAGGCGTTGCTGGTGAACGAGATGGCCCCCCGCGTGCATAATTCGGGGCACTGGACAATCGAAGGGGCCACGACCAGCCAGTTCGCCAACCACCTGCGGGCGGGGCTGGGGCTGCCCCTCGGCGCGACCGATGCGCGGGGGGTGAGCGTGATGTTCAACCTGATCGGCACCCTCCCGAACCCGGCGGCGGTGCTGGTGGTGCCGGGTGCCCACCTCCATCTCTATGGCAAGGAGCCACGACCGGGGCGCAAGCTCGGCCATGTCACCCTCTGCGCCCCCGACCCGGCGACGTTGGCTCCCCGGCTGGCCCAACTGGCGGCGCTGATCCCCTGAGCCGGGCCGGAGTTTACTATGATCCGAATCAGTCTGACCTGGCACGCAAATTGCTTTACAAAATCTCGATAAACAAAAGAGACAGAACCCTCATCGTATCTCTCCTTGTTGCACTGACCCCCGGCTCCGTAAGGCCCGGGGGTCAGCTTTTCCGTCTCCCGCCACCCCTACTTGATGATCCCCACTTCGCTGAACTGGGGAAAGCCTTGCCAGTAGATGGCCCAGCCCAGGAATAAGATCGCCGCCAGCCCGTAGGCGACCAGCGAGAAGGCGAGGATTGGCTGCTCACGCACGGCCTGCCGCCCGCGCAGCAGGCCGAATGCTGCCACCGCCAGCGCGAACGGCACCCCCAGCCAGCCCGTCCCCGCCTCGACGGTAGAAACAAAGTAGGTGAGGCCATAGATGACCCCACCGACGCTTTCCATCACCAGCGCCGAGCGTTCGCCTTTGAACGGGTGCTGCCACTGCCGCCAGAGGAGCAGCGCGGCCAACCCAACCACGCCCAGGTGCCACAGGTAGTGGCTCAACCCCTCATCGTAGAAGTGGGTGAGCAGTTGCGGGTCGGTGCCTTTCTGGCTGTCCAGCAGGTGGCCGATGGAGTTGGCCGCCAGGTGCATCCCCTGGCCCTGCGCCCATAGCGCCGCCAGCACCAGGAAGGCCACATTCTCCCGCGTGCCCGGCGGCGTCCGCGCGTCCACCCGGTAGAGCAGCCAGTACAGCGGGAGCAGGATCCACGGCGTCAGCAGATCGGTGACATCCCCCCACTTGATCAGCGGATAGGCCGGAAACTGCCCATCCAGAAAGGCCGGGGAGATGATCAACACCGCATACGCGACGGCAAAGATCAGGATCAGGCGTGCCAGGCGATTCATACAACTCCTTACGCGCGTGAAGCGTGAAACGTGATGCGTGATGCGTGACGAGGGATCAGGGATCAGGGATCAGGGATCAGAACACGCAACTCGCAACTCGCAACTCACTTCACCCCTCCCCCGGCTCCAGGCGCACCGTGCGACGGCGGTAGTCGAGGATGAGGCGAGTGGAGCGCAGAATGTTGTAGCCCAGCACTCCGGCGATGGTGTGTCCGGCAGCGGTGCAGGCTTCGTCTAGCGAGGCCAGGTCCATCACCACCACCGTCTGATCGCGCAGGGTCAGCCCGGCCACGCGCAGCAGGGGCAGGTGGGCGAACTGCATCGGGGGCGCGTCCTCCCCCTGGAGCCGGGGCGACAGGTCGGGGTCCGTATCACTGATTTCCAGGCCCAACGCCTGCGCCGTGGCCGGGGTGATCACCGTCCACCCGGCGCTGCTATCAATCACGAACTCGCAGGGCGGCCCGTCATGTAACCAGGCCGCCGTGACCACCCAATGATGGACCAGATCGAATGCTTGCACGGTGAACTCCTTTCGAGAAATTAGAAATCAGAAGACAGAAATCAGAGGTCAGCGGTTAGGTTGGGGAGAACTCGGATTAGCTGAGTTCTGATTTCTGACTTCTGATTTCTCGACGTGTCCGCCCAGATAGGCGCGCTCCACCTGGGGGTTGCGCAGGAGGTCGGCCCCCGGTCCTTCCAGCACGATCTGGCCGCGCTCCAGCACATAGGCATAGTGGGCGACGGCCAGCGCCTTGAACGCATTCTGCTCGACCAGCAGGATCGTGCGGCCCTCGGCGTTCAGTTCGCGGATGATGCGGAAGATCTCGCGCACCAGCAGCGGGGCCAGGCCCATCGACGGTTCGTCCAGCAGGAGCAGGCGCGGGCGGGCAACCAGGGCGCGGGCGATGGCGAGCATCTGCTGTTCGCCGCCGGACAGGGTGCCCGCCGCTTGCCCCCGCCGCTGCCCCAGCACCGGGAAGCGCTCGTACTGCGCGGCGATGTCGCGGGCCACGTCGGGACCGGGGCGGCGAGGGGTGGCTCCTAGCGCCAGGTTCTCCGCCACCGTCATCCCGGCCAGGATGGCGCGGCCCTCGGCTACCTGCCCGATCCCGGCGCGGACGACGCGGTGCGCGGGCCAGCGGGTGATGTCTTGCCCGGCGAACATGATCCGCCCCCCCGCCGGGCGCAGCAACCCGCTGATCGTGTGCATGATCGTCGTCTTGCCCGCCCCGTTCGCCCCGATCAGCGTCACCACCTGCCCTTCGGGCACCGCGAACGACACGCCCTGTACGGCGCGAATTTGCCCATAATTAACGGCCAGGTTCTCAACAGTCAGCATGGCGGGTGGTCAGTGGTCGGTGGTCAGTGGTCAGTAACGAGTGGTTGGTGGTTAGTGGTTAGTGGTTGGTGGTTGGTGGTTAGAATTACGCATCACGCATCACGCATCACGTTTCACGCATCTTCCTCGGCTCCCAAATATGCCTCAATCACCGCCGGGTCCCGGCTGACGGCGGCGGGGGGGCCTTCGGCGATCCGTTGGCCGAAGTTGAGGACGGCGAGGCGGGTGCAGACGCGCATCACCAGCGGCAAGTCGTGTTCGATCAGCAGGATGGTCAGGCCCTCGGCAGCCAGCGTTTGGAGCAGGGTTTCCAGCGCGGCGCGCTCGGCAGGGTTCATGCCCGCCGCGGGTTCATCGAGCAGGAGCAGGGCCGGGTCGGTCGCCAGGGCGCGGGCCAGTTCCAGCCGCCGCTGGTCGCCGTAGGCCAGCCCCGCCGCCGGGGCCTCGGCCAGCGGCCCCAGGTTCACCCGGTCGAGCAGGGCACGGGCGCGGGCGCGGGCGGCGGCCTCCTCGCGGGCCACCTGGGGCAGGAACAGGAGCCGTTGCCAGTAGCCGCTGTGCGTGCGGGTGTGCATCCCCACCAGCACGTTCTCCAGGCAGGTCATCCCGCCGAACAGCCGGATGTTCTGGTAGGTGCGGGCCAGCCCCCGCGTCGTTACCCGGTGGGCGGGCAGGCCATCGAGGCGGCTGCCGCGAAACATGATCTGGCCGGAGGTGGGCGGGATCAGGCCGCTGATGACGTTGATCAGGGTCGTCTTACCCGCGCCGTTCGGGCCGATCAGCCCGTAGATCTGCCCCTGTTCCACGGTGAAGCTGACGCGGTCCACGGCCACCAGCCCGCCGAAGGCGCGAGTCACGTCCTCCAGCGCCAGCAGCGGCCCCGCCCGGACGACAGGCTGCGGCGACCGGGGGGTTTCCTGGGTCACGCGGGCGGTTTCAGCCATCCTTGCCCTCCTTCTCCGGTGGGGCAGGCGGGGTTAGCGGGGCCGGGGCGGGCGCAGCGGGGGCGTTGGCCTCATAGGGATCGATTGCCAGGCGAGCCTGGGCCGCCCCCCGGCGGGGTAGCAGCGTGTTCAAGGTCAGCAGCCCATTGGGCAAAAAGAGGATCACGACCACCAGCACCAACCCATTGAACACCGTGCGCCAGTCCTGCAAGAAGCGCAACAGTTCGGGTAGCGCCGTGATCAGCCACGCGCCCAGGATCGCGCCGGGGAAGGCGGTGGTGCCGCCGATGACAGCGAAGACGAGGATATCAACCGCTGTGGCGAAGGCGAAGCGGTCGGGGCTGATGAACCCGGCGCTGTGGGCGTAGAGACCCCCGGCGAACCCCGCCAGCGCCGACCCGGCCACGTAGGCGGCCACCTTGTAGAAGGTGACATTGATGCCCATGCTGCGCGCCGCGTTCTCGTCCTCGCGGATCGCCTCCATCGCCCGCCGCGCCCGGCTGCCGC
>JBBSAN010000086.1:0-13878 GCA_038252265.1 Chloroflexia bacterium | reverse complement strand
TACCAATGACGCACGTAGGAATTGGGAACCGGCGTTGGACACGCGCCGGGGTCGGTTGGATTGCGTGTTGGCACGCCCGACCACTCGCTGGAGCGACTTTCGTGTCGCACATAGGTGAAACTGTCATAGCGGTGCTTGCCCTGAAAGCGCGGGTACCCTGGCTTGTCGCCTGCCTTTGCCCGGCGAAAGAAGGCGACGAACGCGCGGTCTACGCGGTGTAGCACGTCCTGTAGGGTCTGGCTAAACACGTCCCGGTATTCGGGCCGGGCCGCTTTCACGGCGGGTAGCTCTGCCGACTGGTGAGCAAAGGTCAGCGACTTGTGCGCCATTTGGTAGGCGTCGCGCCGTTCCTGTAGCGCCGCGTTGTACAGTTCCCGGCAACGGTCAAGCGTAGTCACCAGCGCGGCCTCTTGCGTGCGGGTGGGGTATAACCGGTACTTAAAGGTCTTGCGCTCTAGCATGGCTATTCCTCAATAACTGCCCGTAGCCGGGTGATCTCTTTTTCCAGTTCGGCTAACCGCGCGATAGCATCTGTCCGCGCTGTTTGCTGCGCTGTGTCGGGCAGTTCTAACGCTCTACGTAGAAGGGAGTTCATTGACTGACTAATCTTATGGGTGCTGCCTGCGCGTGATAACAGGGCATCATATACCTGATCGTCCATACGAACTGTGATGCGCTTTGCCAATGTGATCTCCATGTGGTTATTATACCAAAAAGACTACTTCTTGTCAATACATTAGACGACATTTATCTTGACAAAAAGGCGACTTTCTGCTATAATAAGGGTGTCAGCGTGAGGCTGATAGACACTCGAAACGCTGTAGGGGGCGTTGCAAGCACCCCCTACAGCTAACTCACCACACAGGAGGCTAATTCCTACGCAGCAAGCTAACCACATTTTACCAGAAAAAGCGACATTGGACGCCACCGAAGTAGCCGGATGTTTGCCGATTTGCCCGTTTGAATGCGGTGCGCTACATTACCACGGCCCGGATCGGCCCGGCAACTGTGGCGAGATCCGTTGCCCGGCCTGCGGGTGGGAAGTGGGGCTGACTCTGGAGGAAACGCGCGATCTGACCGGGGCGTTAATGGGGTTGAATCCCGATCTGTCGCTCGATCTGTTCATCACCGGCGTTGTCCAGCGCGCGCACGATGAGATGCACCGCGATGAGGTCATCACCGACGATCAGGCGAACACGTTGCGGGACCGCAGGCAAGCCCTCGCAGACATGGCCGCTGAGACTTTCCACGCCTGGCAAGACATGGACGCCGCCAGTACGCGGGACTCCGCCGAAACGCAACATATGACGGACGCCCTGGCGCGCTTGCGGGGGGTGTCGGTGGCGGCGCTGGTCGCCCGGTAGCAGGAACCGCCCCACCCGGTCACATTGCTGGCCGGGTGGGGCATCATGGGGAGGGCTGCCGCTATGGGCAACATGGAATACCAGCGGGATGAACACCGCGTCCACCTGATCGGGTATCACCTGATCTGGTGTCCGAAACGTCGCCGCCGCTATCTGACCGGCGCGCTGGCCGCCGATTGCGACCGGATCATTCGTGAGGTGTGCGCCGCGCAAGGGGAGGAAGTGCTAGAACTGGCTATCCAGCCCGATCATATTCACCTGTTTGTGCGGACGTGGCCGAAAGACAGCGCCGCTGATGTGGTGGGGCGGATCAAGGGGCGCACGTCGCATGACTTGCGGGCGAAATACCCGTTCCTGCTGAAACTGCCGACGCTATGGAGTCCGAGCTTCTTTGCGTCCACGGCGGGCAATATCTCCGCTGATACGATCCAGCGCTACATTGCGGCTCAGGCGGGAACCTAGTGGAGTCTCTTATGCGCCTAGTCCGGCCTTACGGCGTTTCATCCACGGCCCCTAAAGGGGCGTGGCTTTCACGTTCGCAAGAAACTGTAAGTCAGCGGAACACGGGCACTGAGCAGAAAGCGCTCCCGGGGGACACCAACAAACCCAAAGAAATCTGCCAGCCGGGCGGCCAGGATCACACTGGGGCGCGTCGCGCCCCGTTCGATCTCTTTGATCATCGAGCGGCTTGTCTGTAACGCCGCGGCTAAGGCACCCTGGGTGAGGCGGCGGGCCAGGCGAAGCTGCCTGATTTGTTCGCCGAAGCGCACCCCATCCGTGGGCGCGGCCACCGCCAGGGCGAGAAAATTGGCGAGCCGCCTTGCCAGGGGCGAATTTGGTTGAATCCGACCATCCTCGATTTCGCGGATCATCGACCGCGTCGCCTGCAGCGCGGCGGCGAGGGCCTGCTGACTCAATCCCAGATCCCGGCGCTGCTGCTGAAGAAATGCCCCCAAGATGCGATACGGCCCACTCGGTGGCTGCTGGTGTGGAGATGATCCCCGCGCCGGAACAGTGGCATCGGCCAGGAGGGGCAGCGAACGCGGCCGCCCCAGCGTCCCTGGGCGCGGGGCGGGCGGCAGCGCGGTGCACGCCTGAGCCACAAATGTGAGCCGGGCCGGGCCGATCAGATTAAACAGATCGGCCAGCCGTGCGGTGAGGTCCGGCCCGGGGCGGAATGCGTCCCGCTCGATCTCTTTGATGGTCGAGCGACTCACCGCGACCGCCTCGGCTATCGCGCGCTGGCTTAGGCCCAGGCGCCAGCGCTGCTGCCGCACGGTTTCCCCAAACGAAAGATTGCTGTTCAGGCTCATCAGGGCTCCGCTTTCTTTTCCTGTAGACGGTCTTACCACGCAGCGCTAAACGGGAATTTTGCAATACGGGACTAGCTCCTGCAGTTCCGAACTTACACACCCGTGCAACTTCATAATACGGCCCCAAGGCCCGCCATTGCAAGAAGCGGTGGAAGCAACCGCGAGGGGGCAGCCAATACTGCCCCCCGCACGGCATTAGCATGTACAGCTCCTAACACCTGCCGTTCGCCAGCGGGCTGGTAGACGGCAGCGACGGCACATCCGTATGAAGAGGCGGGGGTCACAAGGTGCCGGGAGTATCCCCAGCGGCTCGATGACGAATTGTCGTGTTGCAGCCACCGCCCGGGGAAATCAGCATGCGGGCCTGTCCGTCCTCTTTCAGAAACGACCAGAGCTTTATCTGCCAAACGATAGCAGTCCAGGGTGGCTAAGTACAATCAAGCAACTTTCACGGCATTGGAGCCGACGAGTAGTGTCTGGAACAGGCTGTCCGTTACTGAAAAGCTTACGTGCTTGTACTTAGCTTGTGTTTTAACCAGGGAGTAGGGTCCAGCAGTTGGTGAACTGCTGTGATCTCCGCTCATAATTGCTACTTTTACAACTATGCCGCTTTCTTCAGTGCCGGATAGCGCGGTGCTGGCGTGGAACGACGCCCTTTCGGGCGGCCTGGCGAGCGGCCACATGGTTTTGGCCCACTCGCGGGAGTGCCTACGTCATGTAAGAGGGTAAAAACGGCCCGGCGTACTCGATACGGGGTCAAGCTTCCCGGCGGGTAGGCGCGTTCCCAGGGTAAGCGCTGATCAGCCACCCGGGCGCGGGCTAGACGCAGTTGAGTGTAGACGACCACCACAATCCACGTCCAGCGATCCGCTTGTTCCGGTAAACGCACCCGTGGCGTGGTCCAGTTCAGGCTCTGTTTAACAAAGCGAAAGGTATGCTCCACATCAAAGCGGCGGACATAGGCGCGCCACAGCAGCGCCAAATCCGGTGCGCCAGGCCCATGCCACCACAACCAGAGCACTTTGGGCGGCTGGACTCGGGCGGGTAAGCGGGCCACTTCGACCCGCACCAACGTGCCGGGCACAACCGGGCGGGTCTTGTGGGTTCCCCGCGCCGCATGGTTTTGTTGCTTGGGGTGCAAGTTGGCCCACGCTTGGACTTGCACCTGGCCATACTGATGATCGGTACCGTGATAGGTCGCTGTAGGCGGCAACCAGGTCGTCGGATCGATGCAGCTAAATTTGTGCCCATGCTGTCGGGGCCGCCCGGTGGCGGGTTGAACACTTGGTTCGGCATAGAAGCAGCGATCGCTCCGCAGCCGCACCAGGATCGCGACCGTCGCGGGGACCGTTTGCGTAAGTTGGACGGGATCATAGCCCGCATCGAAGACAAACAGGGGCTCGGACGCCACGAGCGGTAAATGTTGCAGCAGCTCAGTGATCTGCTGGGCGGCCACTGTATTGACATTATCGCTGGGCAGGAGCCGGCGGGCGTCGAGGGGCGCGGTCCAACTCTCCTCGGCGAAGCTGAGTTGGACCAGCCACTGATAGGCCCAGCCGGCGATAATCGGCTGGCCTGCTGAGTGACGCGAGGGATGATAGTAGTAGCTGCGATCGGGACTGGTCTCAGCATCGCAGCGCGGCCAGGTGCTGACATCCACCGCGTAGACCGGGCTGCCATCAGTCAACGGGTACTGAGCCAGCAAGGCGCGTAAGAGGGGTACCGCGATCTGACCGTGGCGCAGGGCGGCATAGAGACTGCCCCAGCCACGGCGGTGGAGGGGTTGGAGCGCGAGGTGGACGGGGGCGGGAACACTTCCGCCAGTCAGCAGGGCGTCCGTCAGTTCAAAGAGAGCATCGGCCCGCTGGGTGAGGCAGTGGTAGAAGTGCATTCGCAAGTCCGCGAGATCGGCAAGAGAAGTAGGTTCCATAGACCTATTATGCCACCGTTGCGGCTGACCCAGCCAATTGTTGCTACCACCAACCGCACCGGGTTAAAACACAAGCTTAGGAAAGCCCCCAAAACAAGCGGTCCAGCCGTCTACAAGCTGGTTCCGTATCGCACATCGGGCGTGGATAGGTTATTAGGCGGCTGTCAGAGGATAAGCGGGAGCGCGCTAAAACCCAAGTGGTAAGAGGAGGGCTACAGATATGACAATAGCAACTGGAATTGGTTCGTTCGATATTGTCGCGGAATGGGCGGGCTGGCATTTCGACGCTCAATTTAATAGGGATAAGATTTGAGCCGGGATCTGCCCCTAGCGACATCGCGGTCGAGCGCGTCGTCATCATCACCCAAGCGGGGCATCCCTACTATGGGGAACCGGCGGTCGTCGTGCGGCGAGGGCATACCGACTCGTCCGAGGTGGTCGTCCGCCACGCGGATGGGCGGCATTGGGCCATCGCCGTGGCGGGCCTCACGGCGGCGGGCCCGGCCGTCCACCTACCCCCTGAGCCCGTCGCCCCTCCCCTGCTCGACCTGGCGCGGCTCCGCCAGCTCGTCCACCGCGTCGCCGTCCTACCGCCTCCTGCCCCCTCTGGGCCGCCCGCGCCGGTCGTCCGGCCCCCGCCATGATCTGGCCGCTGGGCCACCGCGGTGCGGCGGCCCGCGTCAGCTCCCGCTGCGCCCGACCCGTAAGCCGCACTGGCGCGTTCCCGCCGCCCGCCCGGCGGCCTGATGCGGACCGGGCCCGCCCCCACCGGGGGACCGCCGCCCCGCCCGATCGGGAGTCCCGGCAGGGCAGCGGTCACCGCTATGCCTCGACGCGGCCGCGCCCTAACCCGGTTCACCCGGATGGGGTGGTAACCGGAATCGGGCAGCGCCACCCTCCGCAGGGAGGCACGAGGAGACCGCAGCGCGCCGCTCCCACCCCGCACGAAGATGTGGGAGCTCGCCGCGTCCGGTATACTGCCGGACGCGGCGCTCGTCAGCAGACACTCATATGGGAAAGCGACGCAACAGCGAGCACCGTACCCGATCGTCCCACTGCACGAGTGCCGTATACGTTCCTTTTTGCGACGACTGCGATCAGCCAATCGTGCTGGGCTAATCCATTGATAAAGGCATAATATGTAGTTTTGGCTCACCTGTGGTTAGAGGTGAAGGACCCACTCTTTGCCGTATCACTTGGCACGTTCGCTGTCGGATCGGAGGTGTGATGATTCACTGGCCATTAAGGGATGTCCTTGATGAACAAGCCTGTTATGAGTGGCTGCGCGAGCACCTACAGCCCCACGGGCTGCACTGCCCGCAGGCCCCAGCGGCGCGCGAATGCCAGCAGTGTATAATGAGTAAAGAAGAGAGAATTCTTTGCTCAAGCGACGTGCAACCACTATATGGGGTGCGAAGGTTGGCTGTGTCAACCTTCCTGAATCTCAACGGCAAGGGCTCGCGCGTGTCTGCTTCATGCCTTTTAGAAGGCGGATGAACTGGTCCAAGAGCTGACAGTTGGCCGCTGATCGAAGATTCACGTAGCATGCGTCTTACTGATTGGGCATAGAGATATAATACAATCTGTGCTGTATGCAGCCTGCAAATCAGACCAAAATATTAGATCTCTATGTCCCAATCAGTAGGTGACGAGTTTTGATTAGGTGGAATGCTCGATGCCTGAGGCCGCTTGAAACCGTGGATCCAATTGGTGTGGGAGGCAATGCCGTGGTGCGTCTGTCATGCATACTTCGTTTTCAGCTTGCAACCTTATCCGAATAGGGGCGTCAGTCGCCAACGGTGATTGGTCTATTCAACCCGGTGGACACCTGGCTAACTGAACTCACATCGTTGATGGAAAGGACATACAGCCAGTGTGGAAGCCTATTTTGCGAATCACTAGTACAGCTTGGCGCAATTGAATCTATGGTATAATAGCCACGCTAATTGCCCATCTTCTGTCGAGGAGCTGTCCATGCGTGGTCCGAAACCGCCGCCGATTACTCTGTCCGAGCCGGAACACCAGCAATTGCTGGCCCTGACCCAAGCCCATCGCACCGCCCAGCAACTCGCCCTGCGCGCCCACCTCATTTTAGCGGCGGCGGCGGGAGCCAACAATGCCCAGCTCGCCCGCCAGTATGCGGTCACTGTGGATACCGCCCGCCTCTGGCGCGCCCGCTGGCTCGGTTTGCAGGCCATCCCCCTCGCCGACCTCAGCGTGGCCGAGCGCTTAACCGATATCCCCCGCGCAGGGCGCCCCGCCCGGATTAGCGCCGAAGCGGTCTGCCGCATCGCGGCCCTCGCCTGTGAAGCGCCCAGTCTCAGTGGCCGCCCGATCAGCCACTGGTCGGCTCGCGAAGTGGCTGAGGAAATTGTGACTCGGGGCATTCTGCCGCAGATTTCCCCCCGCCATGCGGCGCGGCTGCTCAAAAGGGGGATCTCCAGCCGCACCGCTTCCGCTACTGGTTGACCCCGCCCGCCGATGCCGCCTTCGACGCGAAGGTGCGGGATGTCTGTACGGTGTATGCCCAGGCTCCTGCCTGGGCCGCTGCGGGCGAACGGGTGCTCTCGACCGATGAGTTGACCGGGGTGCAGGCCTTGGAGCGTAAACATCCGAGCCTGCCCGCCCGGCCCGGTCAGGTCGAGCGGCGGGAGTTTGAGTACATCCGGCACGGGACCCGCACGTTTATCATCAACCGCGATGTCGCCAGTGGCGAGGTGGTCAGCCCCTCGGTCGGGCCGACGCGCACGGAAGCCGATTTCGCCGCCCATGTGGCGCGCACCGTGGCCAGTGATCCGACCGCCACGCGGTGGCATTTTGTACTGGACAATCTGAATACCCATTGTTCGGAAACCCTGGTGCGGCTGGTGGCCGAGATCAGCGGCGTGGAACAGGATCTGGGCGTGAAGGGGGAGCACGGTATTTTGGAAAGTATGGCGACGCGGGTGGCGTTCTTGACGGACGGAAGCCATAAGATCGTGCTGCACTACACGCCGAAGCATAGTTCGTGGTTGAACCAGGTGGAGATCTGGCTCAGTATTTTGGTCCGCAAGTTGCTCAAACGGGGCAGCTTCCGATCGGTCGAAGAGCTTGAAGCGAAGGTACTGGAGTTTATCGCCTACTACAATGAGCGGATGGCCAAGCCGTTTGCCTGGACGTATCAGGGCAAAGCGCTCGTGGTCTAAACCCTGGTGCTATTTCCGCCAAGCTGTACTAGCTCAATATGAGGCCGCGCTTCAGATCCATCGGCGCGTGGGTGACCGAGGTGGAGAGGCCACGATCTTGAACAGCATGGGCCTCTTGTACTACTCTCTTGCCCAACACCCACAAGCGCTAGATTGCTATCTGCCTGCGTTGACCATCGTTCGCGCCGTTGGCAGGCGGGCGATTGAAGCCACCATACTGAATAACATAGCAATGGTTTGCAGCAAACAGCGCGAGACGCAAGTGGCCAGCTCTACATATGAACAGGCCTTGTCGATTCATCGTGAGCTAGGGAATCGTAGAGGTGTGGCAACCACCCTCAACAATCTTGGTGAATTGAAACGTGAGGGTGGTGATCCGCAGACGGCGCTTGGCTACTATGGCGAAGCCTTGCGGATCCTTCACGACCTCAGGGCGCGCCCCGGACAGGCTTCGGTTCTGGGCAATATGGGTCTAGCTTATTCGCATCTTGGCCAATTTGATAAAGCGCTTGCTTGCTACGAACAAGCCCTAAAGCTGCATCAGCAAGTTGGTAACAAATCGGGAGAAGGAGTCACGCTCTACAATATGGGCCATGTCTATCGCACTAGGGGAGACGTCCGACGCATGGATGCGTGCTTTTCACAAGCGCTGCAGATCGCGGAGGATATCCACGATGCGGAGCTAGTCGCACTGGTTCAATCGCTGATGCTAAAAACCGACTAACGTACTTCGGCTAGCCCACTTCGTACTGCTAGGCACGAAATCACCCACGGACTAGCTGTCAAGTCAGGAATTTGCTCATCAAACGGAAGGCCGTCACGCTTCGTCAGTTGCGGGGTCCGGAGCTATTGGAGTAGTTCCATTGAGGAATACGACGCCCTGCCGCCGTCCTGGAATGTCACTGTCTGCTAGCTGGGCCGCGAGCTCCCGGACTCGTGCCAAGGTCAACGCATCCTCCTCTGCATCAACATGGTCAATCGATCGCTCATAGTCGACCGCTACCTGCAGGAGATCAGCTGCCCGCGCCGGATCCTGCTCAACCAACAACATCCCAAGATTCCAACAAGTCTGCGCCTCGCTCTGCCGATCGCCAATGGCCCGCGCGATTTGCAGATCTTGTTCGTAATAGGTAACTGCGCGATCCGGCTCGCCCATCACACCATAGGCGTTGCCCAGATTGCCGAGCGCGACAGCCTCGCGTTGCCGATCTTCGCTGGTACGTGCGAGCTGGAGGCTCTGCTCGTAGTAATCGATTGCCTTTGGCAGATCGCCCAGAGTTTGATAAGCTGTCCCCAGGTTGTTGAGTGCGCCGCTTTCGCCGCGCAGGTCCCCCATCCCGCGCGCCTGGGTAAGGCGTTGCTCATAATAGGCCATCGCTTCGCGGAGCTTGCCTATTTCTGCATAGATCAACCCGATATTGCTGAGTGTTGCTGCTTCCCCCCAGCGATCGCCCAGCGCTCGGACTAATCCCAGGGTCTGAGTGTAGTAGCCTAGCGCCGTTTGCATTTCTCCTAAGGAATAGAAGGCGTTGCCGAGGTTGCCCGTAGCATTAGCCACCCCCTTCTGATCTCCAATTTCCTGTGCAATCTCCAAAGCCTGCTGGTAGTAACGAATCGCCTGGCGGAACTCTCCTAGCGCGGCGTAGGCCAAGCCTAGGTTGCTGAGGATAAGGCCCTCTTGGCGCTGATCCTCTACCAAGCGCGCTAGTTCCAGTCCTTCTTGATAACACTCGATCGCGGCGTTCACTTCGCCCAGATCCACGTAGGCCAGTCCCAAATTACCCAGATCCTGGGCTTCGCCATGCTTATCGCCCAAGCGGCGGCTGATCGTCAGAGAGTTTTTATGGTACTCGACGGCGCGCTGCGGCTCGCCTAAGTCCATGTAGGCAAGGCCAACATTGCCCAGAAACTCTCCTTGGCGTGGCAGGTTCCCCATGCGCTCGGCAGCCGCACGTGCAGCATCCAGCAGTGGGATACGTTCTCTGAGGAGGTCGTGCCGGAGATCCCCAATGTGGGCGGTGGCCCTCGCGTAGGCGACTAGTAGGAGATCTATCCTCTCCGTGGCCTCTTGGCTTCGTAGCCATTGCCAGGTTGCATCAATCTGGCCTCGTTCGGTGTCGAAGAGAGCCAGTCCGGCAGCTACCCTGTCTTTCCCCTGGAGATACAGTTCCTCAGCCTGCTGGGCCACTCCGATGTAATAACTCGCGTGCCGACGACCCGCCTCTAGGAGTGATGCTTGACCCATGTGCCACCTCCTTACCGAAGTGATCATACATGATTTCCATGAGTGTTGCATAGCTTGGAGGACTGCTTTGTTGGCAGCGTTATATATTGCGGAGCCAGTCTAACTATGATAAACTATCATCACTACCGGCAAAGATAACTCAGAATGATAGTCAGAAGGAGTTGATCAATGGACCCGATAACTTTAGCCATTGCGGCCGCTATCGGCGCAGGCATAGCAAAAGGAGCGGAGGCAGTGGGGGAAAACCTGCTCCTCGATGCTTATAACGGCTTGAAGAGTCTGCTCAAACGGAAGTTCGGTGGCGACAGTGGCGTGGTCAAAGCGGTCGAGGATCTTGAAGCGCATCCGGATTCAGCGGGCCGCAAAAGTGTGCTGGAAGAGGAGGTTGCCCAGACGAAAGCGACAGACGATCCGGAACTCCAAAAAGCTGCACAGGCGGTGCTGGACCAAGTACGTGCGCTTCCAGATGGTGGACAGCATATCCAGAGCGTGATCGGCAACTATAACGCACAGGCCGATCGGGGTAGTACCGCTACCGTGAATGTGAACCAACCGCCGAAGGCTGGTCAAAGTTAGCCCGCAGAAGGAGCCGCGATGACGGAGCAGCCACCAGAATCGAAGCAGGAAATTGCGGGCCAGTATAATGCTCAGGCCTCTGGGGAGGGCGCCTCAGCGACTGTAATTGTGACCAATGCCTCGCCGCCAATGGCTCCGGGCAGTGCTCCGCCCCTCCCGCAGCTGTTCTTGGGCCGGGAGGAGGATATAGTCCGCCTGAAAACACGCCTCGGCGTGCCGGGGCCTGATGGTACCACCTCCCCTATGCACCGCTTCACTGTGATTCGCGGCTGGCCAGGGGTCGGCAAAACGACCTTCGCCGCTGTACTGGCTCATGACCCGGCGATTGCCAAGGCCTTTCCGGATGGCGTGCTCTGGGCTTCGCTAGGGCAGCAGCCGTCGCTGTTTGCGGAACTGCTCGCCTGGGGACGCGCCCTCGGCAATCCTGACCTGGGTCGGGCCACCAGTATTGACGAGGCGTCAGCCCAGCTCACGGCGCTGCTACGGCAGCAGCGTCGACTACTCATTGTCGATGATGTCTGGGACGTCGCCCACCTGACGCCGTTCCAGGTTGGAGGGCAGCAGTGTGCGCTCTTGGTTACTACCCGGCTGCCGTCTGTGGCCCTCACCGTGGCGGCAGATGCCAGCGACGTCTATGTACTGGGTGTCCTAAGCGACACGGCCGGGTTGGATCTGCTGCGGATGTTGGCTCCCGCCGTGGTCGCTCAAAACCCGGATGATAGCCGAGCACTGGTCCAAGAACTGGAGGGATTGCCACTCGCCATCCAGGTGGCGGGCCGATTGTTACACACGGAGGCCAGCTATGGCTTCGGGGTGGGGAGCCTGCTGGTCGAGATCCGGCAGCGGGCGGCGATTCTGCGGGCGCAGGCACCAGCGGATCGGGCGGAAGAGGGTGTAATCCCCAGTGTCACCGCATTACTCCAGAAAAGCACGGATCTGCTCGATTCATACATACTAGACTGTTTTGCCTACCTGGGTGCCTTCGCCCCAAAACCAGCTACGTTTGACGAGGCCGCGATGCAGGCGGTCTGGGAGACAGCTGATCCGCGGCCCGTGGTTCGCACTCTAGTGGATCGTGGTCTGCTCGAGCCGGTGGGGCAGAGCCGATTCTGGATGCATGCTCTACTCGTTGATCACGCACGATCCTTCCTCACTGATTAGCCACGGATAGAACCGAGCTGCTACCGAGCGCTAATGAAGGAGTAAGACAATGTTGATTCCGTAGACACCCACGAACCTGCCTGACATACGGCGAGTGGCTGACCTACGGAACGTAGCGCAAGGACGCACATGGCATGACCTAGTAGCTTACCTTGAACTCGAACTATGCCCTCCCGATATGATGCGCAGCTCCGGCACGCCCAATACTACGCCAGCATCACCCATCAAGCTGCGGTTGGATATAATGCTGGTGCTGCAGGACTGCTGCAAGGTCTAGCGGACTTCGATAGGGAGCGCGCCCAGATCGATCAAGGGTGGAGTTGGACGTGAGCGCATGCGGGCACCTTGCCAATCGATACCTTGCTGCTGACTTATTCTGATGCCATGGCCCATATTGGCGACCTGCGCTATGATAAACGAACCGAACGCATACCCCAATTAGAGGATACAGTTGCAGCGGCCGCTCGGACGGGGCGCCAAGTTGCCGAGAGTAACGCCCGCGGCAACTTGGGCGCGGCCTACGCGGCCGTCGGGAGATCCCCGACGGCCCTTAGGTATTGTAGTCAGCAATTGGAGGCGGCACGCCGCTTGGGGGATCGCGCGGGGCAGCGGAATGCCCGGGCAAATCTGGGCGCGGTATATCTTGATCAGGGCGCGGCTCAACAAGCGATCTCCTATTTTGAGCAACAACTGGACCTGGCTCGGCAGGATGACGATCAGCGTAGTGTTGTCAGTGCCCTGGGAAATCTAGGCGTCGCCTACACCGATGTGGGCCAATTTGGGAAGGCGATCCAATTCTTGGAGCAACAGCTCGCCCTCGCCCGCAGCCAGGGGGATCGGCGCGGCGAAGCCAATGCGTTGGGAAATCTGGGCAACACCTTCAGTATGCTGGGCGAGCTGAAGCAGGCGATCGCTTATTACGAGCAAGATCTTGTGATCGCTCGGATGCTTGGCGATCGTCGAGAAGAAGCTATTGCCAGTTGGAACCTGGGTCGGGAATACGAGGATCTCGGCGATCTGAAGCGGGCGATCCCTCTCCTACAGTTCGCTGTGGATTACCAGCAAGCCATTGGCCATGCGGACGCGGCCCAAGACGCCGTGTATCTGGCAAAGGTGCGCAATCGGCTCCACGGTGTGATACCCTGGCTTAGAGCGCAACTCCGTGGCCGTCTCCGCCGCCTCTGGTTCCGACTGCGGTTTCTGCAGCGATAGAGCGCGGAGGCGCTGCGCGCTGCCGGTGTGATTGCGTGCTAGGCATAGCAGCGCGAGCCTATTTTGCCTCGCCGGCTCATATATGACAGATTGCCCGAGGCTTAACATGATACTTGCCAGACTCTTGAGTTAGCTGACAACAGGGAGGTATGCAATGGCTTTTGATGCTGGCTACGCACTGCTGATCGGGGTCGGTACCTACGTACATATACCTGCGGCCAATGTGCCGATCACTGCCGCCGACGCTGAGCAGGTGAGAAACGTTCTCACTGATCCGGAACTGTGCGGTTATCTGCCGGAACACATCACCTTCCTGCACGATGACACCGCGAAGCGTTCCGATATTCTTGCCGCTCTCGATAACCTGGCGAAGCAGACCAATCAGCAAAGCACAGTGCTGCTCTTCTATGCGGGTCACGGCGAGTATGGTACTGATGGCAACTACTATCTGACCACGCACGACACGCAGGCGTCGGCGCGCCGCGTGATCAAGGGGACAGCCATCGCCGAGTTCGAGTTGCTCGACAAACTGCGGCAAATACCGGCGAAACGTGTGCTGATGCTCTTCAACGCCTGCCACTCTGGCGAAATCTCGCCTAACCTCGACATTGGCGACCCCGAGAAGGCGTTTGGCGATCTTGGGCTACCGCCTGATGCGGGCGCTGCGCTCCTATCCACCGGGGAAGGCCGCATTATCATCACCGCCGCCCGGCCAGAGCAGAAGTCCTGGATCGGCAAAGGCCCGCTGACGATCTTTGCCCAGGCGCTGGTAGACGGCCTGAGCGGCAGGGGTGCCGTTGCCAATAGCCAAGGCTTCATCAGCGCTTTCGCACTCTACGAGCATGTTTACCATGCGGTCAAGGACGCGACGAAACAGCTTGGCACGGTCCAG
>JBBSAN010000085.1:0-13934 GCA_038252265.1 Chloroflexia bacterium | reverse complement strand
TCACCTCGGACACGCGCGGCGAGGCCCACGACGCCTGGGCTGCCGTCACCCCCGACCTGATCATCACCGAGTCGACCCTGCCCAACGAGCGCGCCGACGAAGCCCGCCGCTTCGGGCACATGACGCCCAGTATGCTGGTGGAGGAAATGCGCGATTTCCGGGCGATCCACGACTACCTGCCCCGCATCGTCGCCGTGCATATCAACCCAAAATACGAAGACCAGGTCCGCCTCCAGATCGAAGCCGCCTCCCAGGCTCTCGGCAGCGAGATCGAAGTGGGCTACGAGGGGATGCGGTTGCACCTCTAGCGCCGGGTAGCCAGTCTCAATATCGTTACGGTAAACCAAAAACCACCTGCGTTTTTGGTTTATTTTATTTTCGTTTTCTCTTTGCCTGCTGTTTTAGTTGGGAGAAGTAGTAATACGAGCGTGATGAATCCTAGTGTGAGGAAAATAGTCAGAAACCACACGACATCCACATTGCTAAAAGGCGCGTCTGGGGGGAGAAACAAGATCATCGTACTAAAAGTCAGACCAGCCGTGACATAAACCAAACCCTCCCGGCGTTCTGCTCCCTGGTAGCGGAGAGCAATCAATCCACCCACAATTATTAGCAGGCAGCAGCTAAGGAAAAAGACGAACCAGGGCAGGCGTAACCAAGCGCTGATGAAAAAGGTGGCGATCCAGGTGACTGTTGCTACCCGTATGGCGAGGGCAAGACTCACGATACTTCTCCATCCATGTTATATAGCTCTTCTACTCTGTAGTCGGTAGTCGGTGCATTTATTATATCAGCAGTGAGGCACCTTCGATAGTGCTTTGTTACTTAGGGACACGGCTCCGTCCGTGGATATCGAGGTGCCTTCACATATCGGGGTCACCTGACCGTCAATGGGCGGAGCCATATCCTACAAAGGACCAGTATTTTAACGTTGATTACTCCTGAATCTATCTCACCCAAACTGATCGCGGTCGGCAGCACCAACCCGGCGAAAGTCGCGGCGGTGGCCCGTTCCGTGGAGCGCATCTGGCCCCAGGCCGAGGTGCGCGGCATTGATGTGCCTTCCGGCGTGGAGGAGCAGCCGACCACCGTGACAGCGGGGGTGCGCGGGGCGCTGCAACGGGCTGCCGCCGCCCGCGCCGCCCTGGATGCCGACCTGGGTATCGGCACCGAGGGCTACACCGAAGATTACCCGTTCGGCATGTTCACCACCGCCTGGACCGCCGTGGTGGACCGCGCCGGACGCGTGGGGCTGGGCAGCAGCGGGCGCTGTCCCCTCCCGGCCTCGGTCGCTGCCGCCATCCGCGCCGGGGGCGAGCTTGGGCCGCTCATTGACGATCTACTGGGCGAGACGAACACCAAACACCGGGGCGGGGCCAGCGGCGCGCTTACGGCGGGCCTGGTCGAGCGCGTCGACTCGCTGAGCCTCGGCGTCACCTATGCGCTCGCCCCCTTCCTCAGTTCGCCCTATTTCGGCCCCACCGGGATCGGTCTCTTGCCCGATATCCTGGCGGCGCTGAAGGATGAGACAGCAGATCAATAGTGAGCACTGGAGAAAACGGCTATGAGTGAGGGCTGGACCCAGGTGGATTCTCATCACTGGCGCAAGGCGGTGCAGACGCCCTACGGCGTGCTGACGGCGGAGATCGCCCGGTTGCTGCACGGCCCCGGCGACTATTCGGTTCACCTGCAAGACCCGGCGACGAACCAAAATCTGACGGTTTACGACTTCTATGCCCTGGAGGAGGCGCAAGTGGGTGGGGATGCGCTGTTGGACCAGTTCGCCAATGAGCCGTTCCTGATCAGCGAATCGACCGTGACCCCCGACGATCCCTCCCAATAACTCTCGCATCGGCAACGAGCAGGCTCATCTATCTCCTATTCCACCCCGGTACATCCGTCCTGATTCCGGGCCATGACCCCTTGCCCCGTAGCTAGCAGTATGATAGAATACAGGTATGAGCGAGGGGCCGCCTCTCCCGAGAGGCCCGGCCCTTGCAGCGCAGGCTTGCTGCGTGGGCCAACTCTCAGGATCGTGTGGACTGCGGCGTCCCCGGCCATGACCGTCGTTTGACTGGTCTCCGGGGACGTTGTGCATTTTCCGCCCGCCTTCCGCCGGGTGCCGGCTGCGCCCGATACAATTGTAGAGTGTGTGGCTATCTCTGAAGGTTGGGCACTCCATTGGTTGCAGTTGCCCGGCCCTT
The DNA here is from genome assembly GCA_038252265.1 of Chloroflexia bacterium. GTDB lineage: Bacteria > Chloroflexota > Chloroflexia > QHBQ01 > JAICKM01 > JBBSAN01. The sequence continues at coordinate 11,730 of JBBSAN010000085.1, read as the reverse complement.
CTGCCCACCCGCACCGTGGTGCGGCAGGTCCCGCAACCGTTCGTCACTGCCAAGCGTATTAATAGTAAGCGGATTCAGGAGTGCCCGAGCTTTCGGTTGCCTCCGCTCTTAGCGCCTACCTGACGAACACTTCGGTGGGATCGGATCATTCGCCACCCACCCCCTTTCGACCTACCGCGACGTAGCCCGGGTCGTCTGCAACGACGACATCAGAAAGGAGATCCAGCTATGGATCTGATCCGCAAGTTAGAAGAGTACCGGGCGCAGGAACAAGCCCTGGCGTGGGAAGGCCCCTTCGCCGACTACTTTGAACTCGTCAAGCGCAATCCCCAGGTAGCGCAACTGGCCCACAGCCGCATTTTCAACATGATCATGGCGACCGGGGTGGACGTTGGCAAGCGCGGCGAGACCAAGTACAACTTTTTCGCCAACGAAATCTTTGGCGTCGAACGCCCGTTGCAGCAGATTGTCGAATATTTCAACTCCGGCGCGCAGCGGTTGGAGGTGCGTAAGCGCATCCTCTTGCTGATGGGGCCGGTGGGCGGGGGCAAGTCCACCATTGTCAGTATGCTCAAGCGCGGGCTGGAAGCCTACAGCCGCAGTGAGGCCGGGGCCGTCTACGGCATCCGCGACTGCCCGATGCACGAAGAGCCACTGCACCTGATCCCCGACAGCTTGCGCGCCGACTTCGAGCGTGAGTACGGCATCTATATCGAGGGCGACCTGTGCCCGCGCTGCCGCTATGAATTGGAGCACACCTGGGAAGGCCACATCGAGCGGGTGCCGGTGCGACGCATGGCCTTCAGCGAAAAGGGCCGGGTGGGCATCGGCACGTTCACACCGAGCGACCCCAAGAGCCAGGACATCAGCGAGTTGGTCGGCTCCATTGACCTCTCCACCATCGGCGAAGTCGGTTCCGAGAGCGATCCCCGCGCCTATCGTTTTGACGGTGAGCTGAATATTGCGAACCGTGGCATCATGGAATTCATCGAAATGCTCAAGGCCGACGAACGCTTCCTCTATGTCCTGCTCACGCTGTCGCAAGAACAGAACATCAAGACCGGGCGTTTCAGCATGATCTACGCCGATGAAGTCGTTGTCTCGCACACCAACGAGAACGAGTACACCAGCTTCGCCGCCAACAAGAAATCCGAGGCGCTGCAAGACCGGATCATTCTGGTGCGCGTGCCCTACAACCTGCGGGTCAGCGACGAAGTGCGGATCTACGAAAAGCTGCTGCACCAGAGCGCCTTGCAGAACGTCCACATCGCCCCGCACACCCTGCGCGTCGCCAGCATCTTCGCCATCCTCAGCCGCCTGGAACCGACCAAGAAGGCGGGCATGAGCCTGATGAAGAAGCTGAAGATCTACGATGGCGAGGATGTGGAGGACTTCAAGTCGAAGGACCTGAAGGAGTTGCAGGAAGAGAGCATCCGCGAGGGCATGGACGGCATCTCGCCGCGCTATATCATCAACCGCCTGTCGGGGGCGCTGGTCCGCGAGGGCGTCACCTGTATTAACGCGATTGACGCGCTGCGGGCGCTGCGCGACGGTTTCGAGCAGCACACCAGCATCAACCGCGAACAGCGCGAACACTATATGAACCTGATCGCCGAGGCCCGCAAAGAATACGACGAGATGGCGAAGAAAGAAGTGCAGCGCGCCTTCGTCTATTCGTTCGAGGAGTCGGCGCATACCCTGCTGAACAACTACCTGGACAACGTCGAAGCCTACTGCAACAAGCAGAAGCTGCGCGACGCGATCACCGAAGAAGAGATGGAGCCGGACGAGCAATTGATGCGCTCCATCGAGGAGCAGATTGGGGTCAGCGACAATGCCAAGAAGGCGTTCCGCGAAGAGATCCTGATCCGCATCAGCAGCCTGGCCCGGCGCGGGATGCAGTTCGACTACACCAGCCACGAGCGGCTGAAAGAAGCGATCGAGAAGAAGCTGTTCGCCGACCTGCGCGACGTGGTCAAAATCACTACCTCGTCCAAGACGCCCGACCCGGAGCAGTTGCGCAAGATCAACGACGTGGTCGACCGGCTGGTGCGCGAGCACGGCTACTGCCCGGTCTGCGCCAACGACCTGCTGCGCTACGTGGGCAGCTTGCTCAACCGGTAACAGGAGTTTACCACAGAGAACACAGAGAGCACAGAGAAGGATCGTTGCCTCTGTGCTCTCTGTGTTCTCTGTGGTGAAATCTTTAGGGGTATAGTCCATGACGAACTTCTTGTTCCCCGATAGCACGCACGGCAGCTTTTCGGTCAGCCACCAGGACTGGTCGCTGCATCGCAAAGGCCCGGCGGACCAGCAGCGCCACAAAGAGAAGATCCGCGAAGCGATCAAGAAGAACCTCGGCCAGATCGTCAGCGAAGAGAGCATCATCCTGTCCGACGGGAAGAAGATGCTGCGCGTGCCGATCCGCTCGCTGGACGAATATCGCTTCCGCTACGACTACAGCGACGGGCAGCACAGCGGCTCCGGCGAGGGCGACTCGCAGGTGGGCGACGTGATCGGCCAGGTGCAGCCGCAGCGCGGGCGCGGTCAGGGCCAGCCCGGTCCGGCAGGCGAGGGCGGCGGCACCGACTATTACGAGGCCGAGATCAGCATTGACGAGCTGGCCGCGATGATCTTCGAGGACCTGGGCCTGCCCAACCTGGAAGAGAAGCGCCAGCAAGAACTGGAAACCGACGCGGTAGAGTTCGTAGATATCCGCAAGACCGGTATCATCCCCAACCTGGACAAGCGCCGGACGATCCGTGAGAACATCAAGCGTAACGCGGCGAAGGGTGAGGCTCGCTTTGGCGACCTGCGCAGCGAAGACCTGCGCTACAAGACCTGGGATCAGCGCGTCATCCGCCAGTCGAACGCCGTGGTCATCGCCATGATGGACGTGTCTGGCTCGATGGGCGAGTTCGAGAAATATATCGCCCGCAGCTTCTACTTCTGGATGGTGCGCTTCCTGCGGACCAAGTACGAGAACGTCAAGATCGTGTTCATCAGCCACCACACCGAAGCGCGGGAAGTGACCGAAGACGAGTTCTTCCACAAAGGCGAGAGCGGCGGCACCCAGGTCTCGTCGGCCTACGATCTGGCGCTGAAGATCATCGCCGAACGCTTCCCCCCCGCCGACTGGAACATCTACCCGTTCCACTTCTCCGACGGCGACAATCTGCCGTGGGATAACGACCTGTGTGTGCAAATGGTCAACAAGCTGATGGGGTTGTGTAACCTGTTCGGCTACGGCGAGATCCGCGAGGGCTATCGCGGGTCGTCCAGCACGCTGATGTCGGCCTACAGCCGGATCAAAGACCCCAAATTCGTCACCGTAACCATCACCGACAAGGCCGAGGTCTACCCGGCGCTGAAGAAGTTCTTCAGTGAGCGCGGAGTGGCGGCGGGCGCGGGAAGCTAGAGAGAACCGAGCACATGGACGAACCTGAACTGCGCGAATTAGAGAAGGCGATGGAGCAGATCTGGGACCTGGCCCACGGTATGGGGCTGGATCCCTACCCGGTGCATTTCGAGATGGTGCCCGCCAGCATCATGTACGAGTTCGGCGCGTATGGCCTGCCGGGGCGCTTCCACCACTGGTCGCACGGCAAAGCCTACTACCGCATGAAAATGCAGTATGATTACGGGCTGAGCAAAATCTACGAGATGGTGATCAACACCAACCCGTCCTACGCCTTCCTGATGGAGAACAACGCACTGATCCAGCAAAAGCTGGTGGTGGCGCATGTGCTGGGGCACTGTGACTTCTTCAAGCACAATGCCTATTTCCAGCACAGCAACCGCTCGATGGTGGAAACGGCCAGCTTGAACGCTGACCGCATCCGCCAGTACGAATACCAGCACGGCACGCATGTGGTCGAGGAGTTCCTGGACGCGGTCCTGTCGATCCAGGAGCATATTGACCCGCACATCAACTTCCGCCGCCGCCCGAACTCCGCCCCGCCGGAAACCGAGACGGAGCCACGGGTCAACCCTTACGAGGACCTGTGGAGCGTGGGCACCGAGGCCCGCCAGGAGCGGGATCGGCTGGCGCAGGAGGCGGAGCGCCGCCGCCGCGCCCCGGCCCGCATCCCCCCGGAGCCGGAGAAGGATCTGCTGCTCTTCTTGATGGAGTATGGGCCAGACATGACACCGTGGCAGCGCGATGTTATTTCCATTGTCCGTAGCGAGATGTTATACTTTATCCCACAAATGCAAACCAAGGTCATCAACGAAGGGTGGGCCAGCTATTGGCACGCACGAATTCTGCGTGAGATGGATCTGACCGACTCGGAGATTACCGAGTTTGCCAGCCTGAACGCGGGGGTCGTGTCGCCGCACCGGCGCAGCATCAACCCCTATCACCTCGGCCTCAAGATGCTGGAAGATATCGAGCGGCGCTGGGACAATCCGACCGAAGAGGATCAGGTGCGACGCGGCCACAAGCTGGGTGGGGGCCGGGCCAAGCTGTTCGAGGTGCGCGAACTGGAGAACGATGTCTCGCTCATCCGCAACTACCTGACGAAAGAGTTGGTGGAAGATCTCGATCTCTACCTCTACGAGCGGCAGGGCAACGAGTGGGTGATCGTGGAGAAGGACTGGGAGAAGGTGCGCGACGGCATCGTCGGCGAGATGACCAACTTCGGCAACCCGGTGATCATGGTCGAAGACGCCGACTACCGGCGCAACCGCGAACTCTACCTGAAGCACAGCTTCGAGGGCCGCCCTCTGGACATGCCTTACGCCGAAAAAACGCTGCAATATATCTACCGGCTGTGGGGCCGCCCGGTGCATATCGAGACGGTGATGGACGACGACCCGACGCTGATCTCCTATGATGGGCAGAAGGTCACGAAGGCGGCGCTGTAATGACCATGCAGATCGACCGGCTGGACCACCTGGTGCTGACCGTGCGCGACATCCCGGCCACCTGCGCCTTCTATGAGCGGGTGCTGGGGATGCAGGTGGTGACGTTTGGAACCGGGCGGGCCGCCTTGCACTTCGGCAGGCAGAAGATCAACCTGCACGCGCAGGGGCACGAGTTCGAGCCAAAAGCGCAGACGCTGGCTCCCGGCTCCGCCGACCTCTGCTTCATCACGGCGCTGCCGCTGGATCGGGTGATCGCCCACCTTGCCGCCTCTGGCGTCGCCGTGGAGGAGGGGCCGGTGCAGCGGGCAGGGGCGCAAGGGCCGATCGAATCGGTCTATATCCGCGACCCCGACGGCAACCTGATCGAGCTAGCCAACGTCCTCGACCCTCCTGCCTGATTCGCTACGACCATGCTGGCCGACCGCCGCGCCTTCATCCTCCAGAACACCCGCGTGCAACCGCCGCCCTTTGTGCCGGAACTGCGTCTCTACCTGGCCGACGCGATCACCCCGCTCTGGCAGATGACCGAAGCGGAACTGGGCGCACAGGGCGTGCCGCCGCCGTTCTGGGCTTTTGCCTGGGCGGGAGGTCAGGCGCTGGCGCGCTACCTGCTGGATCACCCCGCCGAAGTGGCCGGGCGGCGAGTGCTCGACTTCGCCACCGGATCGGGCCTGTGTGCCATCGCCGCGCTGAAGGCGGGGGCCGCGTCGGCGCTGGCGGCAGACATCGACCCCTTTTGCGCGGCGGCGGTGGCGCTCAACGCTGCGGCCAACGGGGTGCGGGTGGCCTTCACCGACCGCGACTTGCTCGCCGCCGACCCGCCCGCCACCGATCTGATCCTGGCGGGCGACTTCGGCTATGAACAGCCGCTCGCCACGCGCACCCTGGCCTGGCTACAGGCGGCCCAGGCCCATGGCACCCGCGTCTTGATCGGGGATCCGGGGCGGGTCTACTTCCCTCGCGCAGGCCTGATCCGGCTGGCCCAGTACCCGGTGCCGACCAGCCGCGACCTGGAGGATAGCGAGGTCAAACTGGCGGGCGTTTATACCTTCCCCGCCGCTGAAGATAGGCCCGATTAGCCGCCCCCGCATCGTATGATGGCCCAGACATTGCTGAGGTCGTCGCCATGCAACCTGTTTCTCCCCCCACTCCCTCGCCCCGCCCGGTCGCCTTGCTGCACTATGCCAGCGCGCCTATTATCGGCGGCGTCGAGGGCATCCTGGCCGCCCATGCGCGGCTGTTCACCGCCCACGGCGTGCCGGTGCGGACCTTCGCCGGGCGCGGTGGGGCCGGGACGCCCGATCAGCCCGGTGCCATCGTGCCCGAACTCGACTCGGTTCACCCCGAAATTCTGGAAGTCCAGGCGTTGATGGCCCATGGCGAGGTGCCGTTAAGCTTCCTCGAATGGCGCGACCGGCTGGAAGCGATTCTGGTCCGGCTGCTGGCCGGGGTGGGCACCTGCTTTGTCCATAACGTGTTCACCATGACCAAGAACCTGCCGCTGACCGCCGCCTTGTGTGCGCTGGCCGAACGGGGGGAAGGCCCTGCCCGCTTCGTCGCCTGGACCCACGACCTGGCCGCGATCAACCCGCTCTACGACGCCGAAATGCATCCCGGCTATCCCTGGGATCTGCTGCGCCGCCCCTGCCCGAATGTGCAGTATGTGGCGATTTCGGGCGAGCGGCAACAGGAGGCCGCCCGGCTGTTCGGCGTGGACCCGGCGACGATCCCGGTAATCCCCAACGGCATCGGCGTGGAGCAGTTTTTGCCGACCACGCCGGTGGTAGCCGACGTGGTACACCGGCTCCACTGGCCGAGCCGCGAACTGGTCTTGCTGGCCCCGGTGCGGATGACCCGGCGCAAGAACCTGGAAGCGTCGATCCGCGTGGTGGCCGAACTGTGCCGCCAGGGGCACGATCCGCTGCTGGTGATCACCGGCCCCGGCGGCCCGCACAACACCCGCAGCATCGAGTATGTCACCGAACTCCAGAACCTCACCCGCGACTTGGATGTGGCCGAGCATGTGGCGATGCTCTCGCTCCTGCCCGCGCCCGGTGGCGGCCTGCTCACCCTGGATGATGCCGACACGGCGGCGCTCTACTTCTGGGCCGACGCGCTCTTGTTCACGACCACGCAGGAAGGCTTCGGCCTGCCGATCCTGGAGGCGGGGCTGGCCGGGTTGCCGGTCTTCTGCTCCGATCTGCCCGTCCTGCACGAAGTGGGCGGTTCGCACGTCCGCACCTTCCCGCCCGATGCACCGCCCGCCGCTATTGCCGATCAACTCCTGGCGGTATTGGATGCTCCCGGCCCCTCGGCCCTGCGCCGCCGCGTGCGCCAGTGGTACTCGTGGGAGGGGATCTACGAGCGGCAGATCGCTCCGCTGATCATCTGAGGCGTGAAACGTGAAACGTGATGTGTGTTTCTAACCCATGCGCGCATCAGCCGACCATCTAATACTAAGCGTGGGGTATATAGCGATGCTTGGCATCATTAACCTCATCCGAAAGAAGTATCGAGAGTTTTCGTATAATCAATTGAGCGACTCTACAGGGATCACACTCATTTCGCGGGAAAAGGGGCCGGTTTGCTACTATGTAAAAATCATATTTGAGCCTGTAAGGCGTGAAGCCTTGCCGGGCGTATTGCTTGCCAGTGGTCTCCGTTGGTATTGGAGTTGTGATCCGAGTATCGTCCTGACTCAACTCACCCAGCAGACGGCGCTGGCAATGGCCGAGGGTTTACACCAGTTTGCTGTTCTTCATCAGCAGAGCTGTGCGCTTACCCTGATCGGTTGTGATCCCTATGCCGACGAAATAGTGGTGATGGATGGTGAGCAGACCCTGAAAGATTTTTATCCTCTGATGCTCACGTTTTCTCGTCTGGAGACGGGGCCAATACACCTGGTGCTCGTCCAAGAAGGCGATATGCCATACGAGTATGTGTTTGTTCCCCATACTCCTGTCCGGCAAGTTCAGGATTTATTAGAAGGTTGGGGGATGCGCGAAGAGAACATACGGCGGGTCTTACGCGACAACAGCACTAGCGGGTCGTTTGAGAAGTTGTTTGAGCTACCCGCCCGCCCTGTATAAGATACCCCTGATCACCCGCTGCTCGCTGCTATTGCGTAGAATGTGAGTAACCCGACTATGGAAACACCAGACCACTCAGCACTCAGCACCCAGCACTCAGCACTCGCCGAGCAGGCGCGCGCCGTCCTGGCGGCGAACGACCTGGGCGGGTTTACCAAGCCTGCGCCCCGGCAGTATCCGCACCAGTGGAACTGGGATTCGGCGTTTATCGCCATTGGTTTATCAGGTTACGATGTGGCGCGGGGGCGGGAGGAGGTGCGGGCACTGTTGCGTGGGCAGTGGCAGGACGGCATGGTGCCGCACATCGTCTACCATACCGGCCCGTCTGACTACTTCCCCGACCCGGCGTTCTGGCAGGTAGCGGGCAGCCCAAATGCCCCGGCGGTCCCCACATCGGGCATCACCCAGCCGCCGATCCTGGCAACCGCCGTGCGCCGCCTCCACGAGCGTAGCGCCGACGCGGACGAGTCGCTCGCCTTCGTGCGCGAGGTCTATCCGGCGCTGCTGGCCTGGCACCGCTGGTTCCATCGCGAGCGCGACCCGCAGGGCGAGGGGCTGGTCTGCGTCATCCACCCCTGGGAGTCGGGCCTGGACAACTCGCCGCGTTGGGATGCGGCCCTGGCCCGGATGGACATGAGCCGGGTGCCCGCGTACAAGCGGCGCGACACCGTGCATGTCGACGCCGCCGAGCGCCCGACCAACGCCGACTACGACCGCTTTATGCTCCTGGTGGACCTGTTCCGCACCCTGCGCTACGATCAGGCGGCGATCCTGGCCCAGTCGCCCTACGTGATCCAGGACACGCTGTTCAACGCCATCCTCTACCGGGCGCATGGCGACCTGCGGGCACTGGCCGGGCTGATCGGGGAGCCAACCGGCGAACTGGACGGCTGGCTGGCCCAGATGGGGGCGGCGTTCGCCCGCAAGCTGTGGGCGGACGCCGTGGGGCTGTACCTTGATTACGATCTGCGGGCAGAGGAGCGGATCGCGGCCAATACCATCGCCGCCCTCACACCCCTCTATGCCGGGATCCCTGACGCGGCCACAGCGGCGCGGCTGGTGACGGAGCACCTGGCGAACCCCACCGAATACGCGCCGGGCGGCGACCCGGCCACCGTCTATGGCGTACCGACCACGCCGAAGAATAGTCCGGTGTTCGACCCGCGCCGCTACTGGCGCGGCCCGGTGTGGGTCAACACCAACTGGCTGGTGATCGCGGGCTTGCGGCGCTACGGCTACCCCGACCTGGCGGCGCGGCTCCGCCAGCACACGCTCGATCTCGTCGCGGCGGGCGGCTTCCGCGAATATTTCGACCCACGCACCGGCGAGGGCTACGGCACGGGCGGCTTTTCCTGGTCCGCCGCGCTGACCCTCGATCTGCTCACCGATCCCGACTGACCAAGAGGTTATACGAAGCAATGACCACGTCTCCCTTTGAACCGGCGTCGCCGTACCTCAACCTGCTGAAGAACCGCATCGATCTGGTCCATATCCCCTTCACCGACCGCTCTTCGCGCATTCTGGTCTTCCAGAGCGAGGGGCGGCTGAACATGAAGCTGTCGGAGCGCTGGGTGAAGCTGGAGAGCGAGCGCGGGCACTACCGCCAGCGCCCGCCGATCCTCGATGACTGGGCGTTCACCGACGAGGCCGGGCAACCGCTCGATTTCACGGTGGTTAGCTACCCCCATCTGGTGACGTTCGAGACAGCACGCGGGCTGTTCAGCCTCACCTTCTTCGACGCGGAAACGCTCTATTTTGCCCTGCCGCCGGGGCGCTTTGGCGTGAGCTTTCTGGCCGAGGGGCCGGAGGGGGCATCCGACCGGCGCGGCGGCACGTTCAAGGGGGCGCGCCACATCGCCTATACCACCAACGCCACCATCCGTAGCAACACGCTCACGGCGGACAAATCTGGCTATTTCCGGGTGGTGCTCGACCTGGAGGCCAAAGCGGGGAACGGGTTGCTGATCAATGTGACCCCGCGCCTGGGGTTTAACCGCGCCGTCCCGGAGGAGCAAGCCGTCTTCCGCGCCGCCGAACGCCGCTGGCACGACTGGTTCGCCGCCGCGCCGCCGGTCGAAGATCGGCTGGCCGGGCAATACTATTACGCCTGGTGGATCATGCGCGCCGGGCTGCTTTCCACCCGCTTCTACACCACCCGCGAGGCGATGGCCCCCTCGAAGATCCACTATGTCGGCGTGTGGCAGTGGGACGCCTATTTCCACGCCCTGGCCTATCGCTATGTGGACAAGCGGCTGGCCCAGGACCAGTTGCGGATCGTGCTGGACCACCAGCAGCCGAACGGGATGATCCCCGATGCCGTGCATGACGAGGGGATTATCACCCACCTGAAGAAAGAAAAAGAGAGTCCGGTGGACGCCGACGTGACCAAGCCGCCACTGATCGCCTGGGCCGCGCTCAAGCTCTATGACCAGGACGGCGACCGCGACTTTCTGGATGAGATCTATGAGCCGCTGGTGCGCTGGCACCGCTGGTGGTTCGACTACAACGACCCCGACGGCGATGGTATCGTCTCCTACCTGCACCCCTTCTCGTCGGGCCTGGACGACAGCCCCTTGTGGGATGTGGGGATGCCGGTCGAGTCGCCCGAACTCAATACCTATCTCTACTTGCAATTGGAGTCGCTGGCCCGGATTGCCGAGATCATCGGGGCGACGGAGGATGTGGCGGGGTGGCGGGACGGTGCGGCGCTGCTGCTGGAACGGATCATCGCCCACTTCTGGGACGAGGAGGCCGGGGTGTTCTGGGCGACGAAGGACGACCAGCCGATCCCCGTGCTGACCCCGTTCAACCTCTATCCCCTATGGACCGGCCAGTTGCCGCCCGCAATGGTCGCCCGGCTGGTGGCCCACCTGACCAACCCCGACGAGTTCTGGGCGCGCTGGCCGCTGCCGACGGTGGCGCTGAATGACCCCAAATACAACGGGCAGCAGATGTGGCGCGGGCCGACCTGGATCAATATCAACTATATCTTCATCGAGGCGCTGGTCCGCGCCGGGGAACTGGACCTGGCCCGCCAACTGCGCGACCGCACGCTCGAATTGATCCTGCAACACGACGATATCTGGGAATACTACAACCCGCAAACCGCCGACCATCCGCCGAAGGCCGCGCCGATGTTCGGCTGGTCCGCGTCGGCGTTCATCGATCTGGCGATCCAGGCGGCGCGGGGAGAGATTATCTGATGCGTGATGCGTGATGCGTGACGAGGGATCAGGGATCAGGGGTCAGACTGAAGCAATACGCATCACGCATCACACATCACGCATCACGCATCACCAGGGAGACGGGCAGGCCCAGGAACGCCCCGTAACGGTCGGCAGCGACAGTGAGGGCGTGGGTTTCGGCGGTGGTCAGGGGGGCGAACAGGGTGGGTTCGATGATCACGGCGGTCTTTTTCAGCGTGCGCGTCCAGCGACCGACCACCCGGCCATCCAGCACAATGGTGTGGTTAAAGAGGATATTGCCTCGCGCATCCAGCTTTTCGCCGGGGATGGGGTCGAGCACAGCGCTGCGGTCGGTATAGCCGACCAGGTATTCATCATAATTCGGGAGCAGGTAGACGGTCGGGGAGGGGAGGGGCGCGGACGCGGTATCCGGCGCAAACCAGTACTGCTGCCCGTCGATCTCCTCCTGCTGGAGCTGATCGGTCACCAGGGCGATGCCGGCGCGAGCGTCGGTGGTGGTCAGGCCCGACCACCAGACAAAATAGGCCCCCGGTGCCGGGCCGTGGCTGGGGAAATATCGCCGGGTGAGT
>JBBSAN010000084.1:0-13953 GCA_038252265.1 Chloroflexia bacterium | reverse complement strand
GGGTGGATACAAAATAAGGGGGGCTTGCTTCCTTTGGGTTGTATGGGTACCAGGGTTGCAGGACGTACCGCATCTTCAACCACTGCTGCGGCGGTGGCGGGGACTGAGGTGCCGAAAAGACGGGCGACGCCGGCGGGATGTTTTTGTTCGAGATACCTGGCCAGCTCAAAGACCGTGGGCCTATCAAAAATAGCGGCGAGCGGGATAGTTTCGCTGAGCGTATCCTGAAGCTGAAAAATACAAATCGCTACCAACAGTGAATCCCCGCCCAGTTCAAAGAAATTGTCGTGGATTCCCACTTCATCCGTTTTGAGCAAATTTCCCCATAATTGAACCAGGTGTTTCTCGAGTGGGTTGACAGTAGGAACAGACTCTTCCTCTCGGATGACTGCCACCTTCTCTGGAACCTGCTCGATCCGCTGCCCAAAGAGTGGAGCACGGCCAGTCTGGGCGGGATAAGCCGCAGTTCTTACAGTCCCGCTCTCCATTACCTGTTCTTGCCCTGGTTGTGTCAACAGGGACAATGTCGCGAGGGTTTGGTTAGGATCGGCGACCATGCTTTCGACCACCAGGCTCAAATGGTTTAGGAGAGAGTGGATGATCGCCGGTTCGAAACGAGCAGGATCGTAGAGAATTTTTAGATGGAGCTGCTGCGCTGGCGTTACGGCGACGGTCAGGGGGTAGGTGGTCTGCTCGATGGAGCGAACATTACCGATTCGCAGGCTTCCAACAGGTTGGCTAAGGGCAGTCTGGTTGGGATAATTCTCAAAAACAAGGATGGTGGCGAAGAGCGGCGAATGGCGAGGAACCCCGCTCCAGGCGTAGATTTGGGAAAGAGCGCTATAGTCATATTGCTGTATTTCGAGGGCTTTCTCCTGGATTTGTCGGAGCCATTGGAGGAGTCTTGACTGGGGAGTGATCTGCACCCGAAGGGGGAGCGTATTGATGAAGAGGCCGATCATCGTCGCAACCCCTGGAAGGTCGGAAGGCCGCCCCGCGACAGTAACGCCAAAGAGGATCTCGTCTCGCTGGAGGTAGCGGCTCAAAAGAAGCGCCCAGGCACCCTGGATAAATGAACTGAGGGTGAGATGTTGCTGGCGGGCCAAGGCTTGCAGAGCGGCAGTCGTGTGGATCGACAGGTGTTCGCCCTGCTCGGCAGGCCGCGATGCGCCAGGAGGAGGCGCAGATGAGGGCAGGAATTGGGGCCAGGTGGCCGGGACAAAACCGTCAAGCTCTTTACGCCAGAACGCTTCAGCCGCTGCAAGGTCGCGGGTTTGGAGCCAGGTGATGTAGTCGCGGTAGGGGCGAGCTGGGGGCAAAGTGAGATCCTGATTGCGGGTGAAAGCCTCGTAGATAGCGAAAACTTCCTGGAAAAGCAGTGGAATGGACCAGCCATCCAGCAGAGCGTGATGGTGGTTGAGCAGGATGTGATACGTATCATCGGCGGTTTGGAGGATTGTCAGGCGCAAGAGTGGTGGCGCGGAGAGGTCAAAACCGTGACGACGTTCCGTGGTCAGCAGACTGTCAAGGTGGTTTTGCTGATCAGTTGCCGGAATGTCGCGCCAGTCTTGACGTTCCAGAGGCAACTTGACGTCCTTGAAGACAACCTGGAGCATACGGTCCAGTCCTTGCCAAACAAAGGCCGTGCGCAGTATCGTATGGCGGTCGAGCACGCGCTGCCAGGCATTCGTGAAGGCTGAAACATCGAAATGTCCCTGGATCGTGAAGGTCGTCTGCTCGAAGTAGGCACCCGATTCCGGGGTATAGAGCGTGTGAAAAACCATGCCCTGCTGCATAGGGGAAAGCGGGTAAACCGCCTCCAGGTTCCGTTTGGGGATGGCTACCTTTGACCTGACGATGAGCCGGAGGACTGTGTCGAGTTCCGCCTGGTTGAGCTCCGCGTCTGGGAAATCGGAAGGCGTGTACCCGATGGCCTCTGGTGACCGGCAGTGGGCGATTAGAATGCGCAACTCTGTAATGAAAAAGCCAGCAACCTGCTCAATAGTGTGAAGGGCATGCACTTGGGAGCTGTAATTCCAGTCAACGTGAAGTTCACCCTGGATAATAGCGGCATTTATTTCGATGAGGTGGGATCGTTGTGCGTCTGGGCTGCGCTGATGGTCGAGGAGTTCGGGGGCCAGGGTAGCGACAAAGCCGTCAACGCTCGCCTGGGGCAGTTGCCCCAGGTAGTTGAAGCTCACTGGAGCGGTCGGGGCAGCCTTGAATTGATCACGCACCGCCTGATCCGGGCAGAGATAACGCAGGAGGCCATACCCCAGGCCGTGATGGGGAATGCGGCGTAACTGTTCCTTAATCATCTTAATGGCCTGGCCAGGTCCGCTATCCCTGAGCAGATCGAGACGGACCGGGTAGAGGGCGGTGAACCAGCCAACGGTACGGGTTAAGTCGACGTCATCGAAGATATCCTCCCTACCGTGAGCCTCGAGATCGATCCATAGGGCTTCATTACCCGTCCAGCGTTGAAATGCACGGGCGAGCGCTGTCAGCAGGATATCGCCGATCTCAGTCCCATATGCGCCGGGCACATCCCGGAGCAAAGCCTGGGTTTCTTCACGTTCAAGAGAGACTGAAATGCGTTGGGCGGTAGCTTCCGTATTTAGATCATCCAAAGGTTGATCGGGAGTAATCCGGTCTGTGGGCAGCGCCGGGAACTGGGTTGCGGCTGGGCGTAACCAGTAGCTGGCTTCTTGCACCAATTCGGGAGACCCGGCGAAGTCGGCCAGGCGCTGGGCCCATGCCTGGAACGGGGTGGTCTTGGGGGGCAGCTGGATGGTCTGTCCACGCTCGTGTTGTCCATAGGCGCTCTGGAGGTCTTTGAGCAAAATACGCCAAGAGACGCCGTCGACAACCAGGTGGTGAATGACGATCAGGAGTCGCCCGGGGCGGTCCGCTCCCAAATCAAAATAAACCACGCGGATCAATGGGCCAGCAAACAGATTAAGGCGGCGTTGTTGGGACGCCACGTGCGTTTCGATTGCGTCAGCCTGCTGCGCCGCGGCCAGCCTGGACAGATCGATGACCTCGCCGGGGACTGCATCATCCGAGTTTGCATAAAGCTGATGCCAGCCGAATGGTCCATAGGTGTAGCGCAGCCCCAGGACATCATGCTGCAGCACGACGGCGGACACGGCGGAAAACAGGTGGTTCGGGGCGAGTGGCCGTGGTGTGATGAACATCAGGGACTGATTCCAATGGTGCGGATTCGGGAAATTCTGTTCGAAGAACCAGCGCTGGATGGGAGTGAGGCGGATCTCACCATCGATATTTTCCGGTACCCATTGCTTTTGCGTGGGCACTGCGGGTTCAGCCAGTTCGGCCAGTCCAGCGATGGTGGGAGCCTGGAAAACATGTTTTAGGCTTAAGTGCAGACCCGCCTCTGCTGCTTGGATAACGATCAGGATGCTCATAAGCGAATCCCCCCCAAGCTCGAAGAAGTCGTCGTCTACACCGATGGGCTCCACACCCAGTACCTCCTGCCAGATCGTGACCAGGATCTGTTCGATGTTCGTCTGCGGTGCCCGGTAAGCGTTCCCCTGTGTCGATTGCAGGTTGGGGGGTATCGGGAAGGCTGCACGGTCCACCTTGCTGACAGAAGTGAGGGGGAAAGTATCCAGTATGATAAAGGCGGCCGGTACCATCGCGTGCGGCAGCCGCTTGGTCAGGAACCGACGGAGTTCATCGGGAGAGGGTAGTGCAGTCGGGGCAGGCACCACATAGGCCACCAGGTGCTTCCCACCGGAGGGCTGCTCAACCAGTAGGACCGTAGCCTGTTTGACCAGGGGATGCTGAGTCAACGCCGCCTCAATCTCGCCCAACTCGATGCGCACTCCGTGAAGCTTAACCTGAGTATCGGCCCGACCCACAAACATCAGATTGCCATCCGGGAGATAACGCGCTAGATCTCCGGTACGGTACAACCGTTCTCCTGATCGGAAGGGAGACGGGATGAAACGTTGCGCCGTCAGTTCGGGTTGGTTCAAGTAGCCGTGCGCCAGTCCAACCCCCCCAATGTATAGCCATCCCGTCACTCCCACCGGCACTGGTTGTAATGCATGGTCCAGCAGGTAAACCTGCGTGTTGGCCGCCGGTTTTCCAATCGGTATATTTCCCGGATGCGGCTGCGCCGGGTCGACCACATAGAGCGTGCTACAGATGGTGGTCTCGGTTGGGCCGTAGCCGTTAATGATACACAGAGCGGGCAACTGCGCACTCAGGTGCGTCAGCAGCGTATCCGGGATGGGCTCGACACCCACCAGTAGGCGGCGCAGTTGTGAAGCGCCGGGGTGGGTTTGCACCCAGGCAGCGAAGTCGGCCAAAAAGAAAGGAGGTAGATAGGCGCTGCGGATATAATGTGCCTGGAGCCAGTCCAGTAAACTGGAGGCAACGAGCCGTACGTTCTCCGGGATCACCTGCAGATTGCCCCCTGCGAGCAGGGGGGAGAATATTTCGTAGATGGAGACATCAAAACTGGGGCTGGTCCACCAACTGCACGCATCGCCGGGCTGGATCGGCTGACGGTTCTGAAAATCAGTCAGCAGGCTTACCACGCCCCGGTGGGCCAACGCGACGCCCTTGGGGTGACCGGTGGAGCCGGAAGTATAGATCACATAGGCCAGGTGGTCGGGGTTGGTTGGGCGGACCAGATCGGTTGGGGGTCGGGTGCGTAGATTTTTTTCCGCTTGATCCAAACAGACCAGCGGACCGCTGAAATCGAGCAGGCGCAGACGCAGCGCCTGGCGTGTGAGCACAAGAGCAGGGCGGGCGTCAGCAAGCATGAAGGCCAGGCGCTGCTCCGGGTAGGTGGGATCCAGTGGCAGGTATGCCCCACCCGCCTTCAAGATTCCCAACAGCGCAATAACCATGGGCAGGGAGGGTTCCAGGCACACCCCCACCAGGGTACCGGGGCCGACACGCTGCTCGTGGAGAAAGTGCGCCAGTTGGTTGGCGCGCTGGTTGAGCTGGCGGTACGTCAATTGTTCTTTCCCGCTAGCTACCGCTGCTGTATGCGGTGTCCGATCGACTTGCTGCTCGAAGAGCTGGTGCAGGCAAGCCTGGGTCGGATAAGCGGTGGCGGTAGTGTTCCACCCCGCAACCAACCGCGCGCGCTCTGGCTCCGGTAAGATGGTGAGATCAGACACCGGCTTTTCCGGAGCATCGGTAATGCTCTCAAGCAAGGCTTGGTAACACCCTGCCATGCGCGTGATGGTGGCTGCGTCAAATAAATCCGTAGCGTACTCGATCGTAACCACCAGGCCACCAGGCCCTTCGGTCGCCAACATCATTAGATCAAATGGTGCGACGCGCTGGGATAAATGAACGGATCGTACGGAGAGCCCATTCAGGTCTATCGCCTGAGCTGCCTGTCCCAGCACAAAAGCCCCAGCGTTTTCCCTGGGAATCAAACGAGGTGCCTGCTGCCACGAGAACACAGCCTGGATGAGCGGGGAACGGCTGAGGTCGCGCGCGGGTTGGAGGCGCTGAACCAACAACGAGAACGGATACCAGTCGTGCCCGGCACCGGCTTTGATCGCCGTTTGCACCTTTTGCAGCAGGTCGACAAACACAGGATTCTCGGAGAAGTCCGCCCGCACGACCGTCTGGTTCACAAAGTACCCAATCATGCGAGCCGTGGCTGGGCTTCTACCCGATTTCGGAAATCCCACGAGGATGTCATTCTGACCGGTGTAGCGTTGCAGCAGGGTTTGAAATGCGGCAAGCAGGACCGTATAGAGGGCGACCTGCTGATTCTCGGCGAGGGCGTGAAGCCTATTGGTGAGCTTAGGATCGAGAAGGAGCGATTGAACAGCGCCACGGCCAGTGAACACCGGAGGGCGGGGATGGTCATTTGGCAGACTGAGCGTTGGTAGTGCGCTGGATAAGAGGGTGCGCCAGTGGTCCCAACTCAGCTCCGCCTGGGGCCCGGCCAGCCGCTCCCCTTCTTTCTTTACGTAATCGGAATAGCTGGCCCGCAATGGCTTCAACGACGCCGGGGCGCCGGTGGTCTCTTCCCGATAGAGCGCCGCAATCTCTGACAGGATAACGGCGATGGACCACAAGTCGCCGATGATGTGATGGAGAGTCAGCAGCACCAGGTGATCCCGGGAATCGCTAGCAGCGTTTGTTTCTGTAGAGATTGGTGCGCGCTGATACACTACGACCCGCCAGGTTGGACCCTGTTCCAGATCAAAGGGGCGGTAGACCTCTGCGGTTAGGTAATCATCCAGTTGCGTCGTACTCCACCGGAAGGCATCCTCGCATCGAAAGGCAACAGGGGGGGATGGGTATACGCGTTGAACAGGTTCGCCATGTCGCTCAGCAAAGAATGTGCGCAACATGGGATGTCGCTCAGCAAGTTTTTGGAACGCGCGTTGCAGGGCGTCTGGATTGGTGTCCCCGGGAACGGCAACCGCTCCGGCAAGGTTATAGGCAACGGCTTCGGGAGCCATTCGGTGAAGAAACCACAAGGCGGTCTGGCCGCTGGATAGAGGGTACTCGTAAAGATAGCCGGAGGTGGATGCTTCCAGCGGGCTTTTAAAATCCATAATTCTCGCGTACTCCGGTGCAACAGGTAGTGTCAGATGCAAAGACCTCGGGCACGTCCCGACCCAACGCGCGCTTGACGATCGCGTTGACCTGCGGCCCGGCGACGGGCGGCACGTTGTCCTGGCGCCGTTCCAGCGCGGCGCTATATTCCGGCGGCACCAGGTCGGGGCACGTACTCAGAATCTGGCCCAGTTTGACAAAGGTCGGTCCCAGGTCGATGAGCGCGTGCGCCAAGCGCGCGGCGATGTCCGCGCGCTTGGCGCTTTGTTGCGCTCCAAGCGCACGGAAGTGAGCAAAGGCGCGGCCCTCGCGCAACAGAAAGGCGATAATCTGGTGCAATCGTTCCCCATGCATTCTAGCTCATCCTGGTACGCACCTTTCGCTCGTTTTCCAGGTGGTTCCGAGGATTGCCTGAAGTCCGCATTTAGTTACTGCTATCAAAATGCAGCACTAGATGTAGATCATCCCCGCGAAGCCATGGCGCTTGTAAAGTCCGTCGGCGGCTGATCCAGGGCGGCTGACCGTAGGGCATGATCAGTCGTGTTGCGGCAGAACCACGCTCGTTGAAAGCTAAGCCGGTAGCGTAGTGGCAACTCGCACCTTGCCACTACCAGTCGTAGCACGGACTTTGCAAGCGCTGTGCCCGCGAAGCAGTGTCCGTTGAGGGACGGTTCGCCCGCTTCTACGGATGCTTGTAGTAGACCCAGGAGCCCCGCTTCAGGGTGAAACGGGCTCGCGTTTCACGAGCCGGGTCTCCAATTTCGGCAACTAGCCGGAAAATGAGCGAAAGGTGCGTATTATAACGACGGTTCGCTAAAACGAGGTGAAAACCGCGCGGTACCAGGCACAACATGGTCATTCGGCAGCCCGGTTCTGGCCCCTTATTCTCGGCAGCCCAGGCATGAACGGCACAATCTTAGCTCTCTGTTTCGGCAGCCCAGCCATGAACCGTCGTTGTAATATTAGTAACTATCTCAAAATAGATCCCGGATACGTATACTCAGTAGAACCTATGTACGAGGAGCTACTGTTGTCCGAGACGAACACTTTGCTGTCCATGTCCATCCTGGGCACCAGCGGCTGATCGCCGCGCGCGTCGGCCGGGGCGGTGTAGGCGACCTGCGTGGGGTCCACCGCCGCCATGCCGCCCAGGGCTTCCATGCGCATGCCGGGCATCATGATCATCCCCGGCGGCCTGACCATGCCGTTCATTTGCGCTGGCCCGCTCAACCGCAGCTGGGGCAGGACGGAAACCGGCGTCGGCCGCGGGCCACCTCCACCGCCCAGGTCCATGCCGGGCATACCGCCGCCGCTCATGTTCGTGTTGCTGCTGCTCATGTTTGCGGCGCTCATCGCGAAGTCGCCGAATAGCGCGGCGAGCAGCACGCCGGCGGCCAGCACCAGCAACGTCAACACCGTCACCGCCCCGACCTGCGACCTGCTGACCGGCAGGCTGTTGCCCGTTTCCACCGGCATGCCCGCGTGCCCGCCGGCGCCAGGCCTGGTCACGTCCATGTTGGGGTCCGCTGGCAGCGCGCTCCTACCGCTCGTATCGCGCAGGTCGTGGGTGCCCTGGCCGGAGGCGGTGGCGGGCGCTGGCGGGGCAGGCGCAGGGTGCGGCGCCGCACCCGAGTTGGCCCGCAGCAACTCCTGCTCGCTGGCCAGGCTGTGGCCGCCCCTGCCCAGGGCCCGCTCGGTGCCCATGCCGTGCTTGAGCCCGGCCTGCACCAGCCAGAAATTGACCGGGTAGGCGATGACCGTGCCGACCAGGGTCGCCAGCGACATCACGCCCCAGAAGCGCGCCGATGTCACCTCCATCGCAGTCGGGTCGCGGCTCATCAGGATCACCATGACCGGCACCATGCCGGCCATCACGGTGTTCATCGAAAGCCATTCGGGCAGCAACGTACGCTTCAGCGCCTCAAGGTACGACCCGCCCAGCATGTTCTTCATGAACAGGGCCTGGAAGATCAGCAGGCCGAAGGCGAAGCCGAAGACGTACTCGGAGATCGTGTCGAGCCACATCGGCAGGCCCAGGGTGCTGGTGATCGCGGCCGCCACGAGGATGCCGGTGGCATCGCCGGCGATGCAGTGGATGGTCGAGCCAAGGGCCTGCTTCCACGGCGACGTGATGAACTTTCCGTGCTGGCCCGTCGCCGGCTCCTGGCACGAGAGCACGTAGAGCGCCGCGCCGACCAGCCCGGTGTAGAGTGTTACCAGTATCCAGCCCACGCGCATGACCTTGAGCTCCGGGTTGTTAGTGACGGCATCCCAGGCCACATAGACGACCGACAACGCGGTCAGAACAAACCAGACGATAAGGACGTTGTCGATCAGCGCGGCGTTGCCGCCGCTCGCCATGTCCCTGCCGGGCATGCCCTGGGCGAGGGCCGTCGCCGCGCTGCCGAATGCCGCCAGCAGCCCGGCGCCAGCCAAAAGCGCCACGCGGACTTGTCTTCTGCTTTCCATTAGCACCTCCTTGCTCCAACCTCTCTATTATACAATGGTTAAGGTTCACAATAAGGAGCTATAGTATTTCAGATAAAGATCTAGAGAAACTATCGCGCCGGTGAGCGTGAATCCGTCCAGCAAATTCCAGATCTTTATCTGAAATACTATAGCAACCTGTCGGAGAGAAACTTGCCGGTCCTAATTTTGGTCATTTTGACCCTGAAAGTGGGGCGGATCTCCCACTTTCGGGCCTAAAATCACCCTTGAGTGGGGCGAATTTTGGCGAAAATCGTTCTCTCCGACAGGCTGCTAGAGTCCAATTGTAGTGGATCCATAACAATGCAGGAGAGCTTCTGTTGGATGCTTCACCACATTTTTGACCAAAGGTCCGAAACCCCCGACAGATTCGCCTCCTGGTAGCGGTGCGCGGAACCGTGGTCACGCCGCCCACCGCTCGATGAGCCTCTGCCAGCGCAAACATCCAGCGCCACGCCTCCGACGGGGCAAAGGCGTAGTCGATCACGTAGGAGATGACGATGCCGCTGGTGAGCGCGACTTGATTGATCGAAACGAGCCGGCCCCGGATCGCCACGGGAGCGATCTCGGAAATATAGAGCGGCGCGACAAACGAAGCGATGCCGATGGCGGCGCCAGCGACGACCTGCGCGGCAATCAGCCATCGCGGGCCCGGCGCCAGCGCTGCGCCGAGAGCGCCCAATCCGAAAACAAGCGCGGCGCCGATCAACAAGCGCCGCCGGCCCAGGCGGTCGGGCAGGATGCCGCCGCCGGCCGCGCCGAGGAGCGCGCCCAGCAGGACCGCGCTGACGACGATCTCCTCCATCCCGGAGGAAAGCGCGAAATCTTTGGTGATGAACAGGATCGCCCCGGAGATGATCCCGATGTCGTAGCCGAACAGCATGCCGCCCAGCGCTGAGACGGCAGAGGCGAGATAGACAAAGCGGTTCCCGTCCGTCGCAGCCTTATTCTTCAGCAGGGTCACTCCTTGCAACACCCACTTGGATCGTCGCCCGCAGACGAAGCGACGATCGGCGTGAGCAGGCGAACCGGGGCCGCGTCTAGCGGGGGGTGTAGTAAGGATACAGGGGATAACGGTACCCCAGCCCCCAGTACGGCATGAAGCCGTAGTAGGTGGAGACACCACCCCAATAGCCCTCGTCCAGCTCGGCGGCCAGCGCCGGATCATAGCGTGGGGCGCCTTTGAGGTGGTCACCACTGCGATCGATGGTGACCTCGTCGTCCGTGATGCGGCTGATCGCATCGACGGGAATCATGAGGTGCGTGGCGCCCAGACCGAGGAAGCCCCCGGCCTCGACCCGCAGGAAGCGCACCTTCTTCTGGGCGTCGTCGATCATGAGGCCATCCACGGTGCCTACTTTGGTGCCCCCGTTGTCCACGACGTTGCGGCCCCGCACGTCATCAGCGGGGTTCGCGACCGTCTCGCCACTGTCCTGCAATTTGCGCAGGATTGAATCGGAATCATTCATGCCCGTCCTCCTTCTCGCGCTCTGGCCGCGAGCGCACTCGTTATACCCTGCTATAGTAGTTCAGCTGGAGATCAGGACTCCTCGGCACCACACTGTGCTGGGGAGTCCTGATCTCCCTCTGAAATATTATAGCACCGGGGACGGGGGCGCGCATCGGTGGTACCCGCCATTTTTTGGCGGGTATCCGCCGGGGCCCTGCCCCCACCATATACGCACAAGAGCCGCGGGGTTTAACCGGGGCGGAGGGCCCCGACCCAGCGTGACGGGGCGGCGGCTGCCGCCCCCGCAAGCCGTTCTCCACTACGCCGGGCGGCAGGATCAGCCGCCGAACAGGGCGAAGAAGGGGGGGAGGTACCCAGCAGCACCAGGCCGATCAAAATCAGCGGGGTGGTATACACCCGGTGAAACGGCACGTTCTTCCCGCGCCCCAGGACCAGCAACACGCCCAGGCCACCAACCAGGCCACCACCGAGTGGTGAGGAGGCCCAAGACCGCGCGCCCGCTCCCGGCCTACAGCGAGCCGGTCCGCCGCATGAGGCCGCCGTCGATGAAGATCGTGGGGCCGGTGATATAAGACGCCGCTGCGGTGGCGAGATAGGCGACCAGCTTGGCGTCGTCGTCCGGGGTGCCGATACGGCGCAGCGGGATCTCGTCGATCAGCGCTTGTGTTTGCTGCGGGTCGGCCAAAGTCGCCGCGTTGATGGCGGTCGCTACAGCGCCGGGCGCCACGTTGACGACGTTGATGTTGTGCGGGACCAGTTCCAGCGCCAGCTTGCGACAGAGCATACGCAGGCCGCCCTTGGCAGCGCAATAATCGGCGTAGCCGAGATCCCGGTCGTCTTGTGGCGGTGCCCAGCCGCCTTGTCCTGGGCAGGCGGCGTGGTCAAGATGGTCAGAATCAGACAGAATTTGTCATTTATGATGGTGTCATTGAGAACCGGCTGCACTATGTCAAAGACGTGACGATGGGGGAAGATCGCAGTTTAGTCCATGTCGGGCACGGGCCAGCGGTGATGAGTCTGTTGCGGGATGCGGTGGTCAGTGTGGTATATCGCACCGGCTCTTCGCAGGTGGTGGCACGGTTGCGGCAGTATGCCCGCCCGCCGGAGATTGCCCTGGCCCTCCTTGGTCTCGGGTCGCCCGAGAATGCATAAGCCCTGGGCCGGGCGGCAGGGCCTACGCATCTAAATTAGGCGTGCCGCGCTCAGGCATGGATTGGTCCCGTTTGCCTACCAGGCACAATGCCTGACCACGACTTGGCTCATTTTGGGCGGGAATTACCCTGCCTGGGCCTAATTTAGATGCGTAGGCCCTGGGCCGGGCGCAGGGCCTATGCGTCAGACGAATTGAGCGGCCCGGTGTCCATCGAAACTTGCGCGATGCGCCGAACTCTGGACCATTTCTGATGGCAGCGGGCTTCTCCTGGGGAATCCCGATGGCAGCGGCGAATTCGGGCGTGCCTGATTTAGCACGCATAGGCCCTGGGCCGGGCGGCGAGCGTCTTGAAGAGATCGGCGGTAAGGAGTATACTAAGCGCTATTGAGCGGCCTCCTGGGCGGGCGGGTATCGCGTGCTCCCCGGATGGCGCATCCGGCGTCAGCAGTTCGCTCCCGTCTTGATCTTTAGCAGTTCGCTCCCGTCTTGATCTTTAGCTGAATTCCTCTACCAACCTTCGGTGATTACGGAGGAGGCACGTCTGATGGACGGGGATCTGGCACCCCAGTATGGAATCGCGGCGGTCCTGCTGCTGGTGGCGGTCGGGCTGAGCCTCGGCGCGTTGCGCCTGGGCCGGGGGCTGGGTCCCCGCCCGCGCCCCCCGGCAGACAACCCGCCCCCGGAATATGGGGGGCGGACGGGGCACAAGACCTGGGTGCAGTTCCGCCTGCGCTATGCCGTTCTGGCCTTATTATTTGTCGCCTTCGACATGGAAATGGTCTTTATGTTTCCCTGGGCGGTCGTGTTTCGCGCCGGGGGCCTCGTGGCCTTTGGTGATATGTTCGTCTTTCTGGCGATCCTCCTGTCGGCCATTATCTTTGCCTGGAAAGCGGGGGCCTTTGACTGGGAAGCGTAACCTCCGTCCGGTTCGCCCGGGCCGCACCAGCGTGGCGGGCACGCGCTATTTCGCCGTGGACGGCGGGGCGGGGGCCCATGTCCTGGCCGCATTAGCGGGCCTGGATCCCCGGTTGACGCCGGTGGACTCGGTCCGGCACGCGGAGGTGCTGCTCGTGTTTGCGCCCATCCAGGCCCGGCTTATCCCGGCCGTGGTGGCCGTGGCGGCGGCGCGGCCGGCCGCGACGGCGGTTTTGATTGTCGACGGCCCGGTTGGGGCCACAGGTGCCGACCTCGTCGCCGTCTTGCCGGCGGCCCGCCCGATTCCGCAGGCGACCCCGGTGGCGATTCAGGCGGGCCTGCGGGCCGCCGAGTTGGTGGCCGATCTCCCGGTGCCCGCCGCCCCACGCGCGGCTGGGCCACCGATCCTGCTGCCGGGTCGCCAGGAGCGGGAAATTGCCACCGAACTCGCGGTCCTCAGCCTGGGACCCCTCCAACCATTTACCGCCGGTCCGTTGCGCCTGCTCCTCATCTGTGATGGCGAGCAGGTGTTAGCCGCGCAAGTGGACGCCGGCTATGCGCGGCGCGATGTTGCGGCGGCGATGACGCAGGCGACCTGGCGGACCGCGTTGGATCAGGCCCGCACGATGGACCCGCTCGCCCCCCTGGCCGGCCAGTTGGCCTACGTCCAAGCGCTAGAACACCTCCAGGGTCGCGTTGCGCCGGAACCGGTGCAGGCGGCGCGGGGTGCCGTGCTGGCGTGGGAGCGCGCCAGCAACCACCTGTGGTGGTTGCTCCGCTTCGCTGGCCTGTTAGCGCTGGACCGCCTGGCCGTCACGGCGCACCGGCTCGCCACGGCCCTGCAAGCGCTCGGCCGGCAATGCTGGCCCGGGCCGTCCACTGCCTGGATCCAGCCACAGGCCGCCGTGCCGTTCCTGCCGACCAGGCGGCCGGAGTGGGATCGGCTGGCCCGGGACGTGGCGGCGCTGGGGCGGCAACTCCAGGGCGACCGGTGGCTGGCCCTGCGGACGCGCGGCATCGGCGGGTTCCCGCTCCAGCGCCTGATGGACGCCGGTATTGATGGCCCGGTCGCGCACGCCGCGCGGGAGGGGGCGGGGGATGTCCAGAGCCGGCTGACGGCCCGCCTGGCCGCCGCCGCCCAGGACATCGCGGCGGTGGCTACAGCAGTGGCCGCGACCCCCGCCGACCCGGGCCGGTCCTGGGTGGCGGGCGGTGCACAGTGGGGGGGCCGACCACCGTGATCTGGCAGCGCCCCTCGGCGGCGCTGCTGCCGCTGGTGCCGGAGGCACTCGTCGGTCAGCGCCTAGCCGATGCGGAAGTGATCGTGGCGAGCCTGGACCTGGCCATGGCCGAGGCCGACGGG
>JBBSAN010000083.1:0-13995 GCA_038252265.1 Chloroflexia bacterium | reverse complement strand
GTCCGCCGTTACTCCAGCAGCGCTAACACAAAGCTATCATGTTACGCAATCAGAATCGCCCGCGCCGGGGCACCGTCGCAATCGCGCAGCTTGACCGGCAGGCAGACCAGCGTGTACAGCCCCGGCGCGACCCCCGACAGGTTCAACCCTTCCACCGGAATCACTCCGGCTTCCAGCAAGACCCGGTGGGTGGGCACCCCCGCCCCGAACGGGGCGACGGATAGGTAGTCCACGCCGACCAGCCGCACCCCCCGCGCCACCAGCCACTCGGCGCCATCCTCGGCCACAGCGACAAAATCTTCGTGGAAGCGCGGGCTTTCGTCTTGCCAGTAGGCCGAATTGCGCGTCTGGAACAGGATCCGCTCGGTGCCGGGGGGGATCGGCAGTGCGTCCAGTACGGCAGCGGTGATCGCCGGGGCGTCCGGCGGCACGGCCACGACCAGTGCCGGGCCGACCAGCACCCCCAGGTCCAGCGTGTCCGTCCCCGTTCCGCCGGGCACAAAGTGGACCGGCGCGTCCACGTGGGTGCCCGTATGCACGCCCATACTCAGCAGCGACACCGTGGCAGTGTCCCCCTTGGCTTGATCCTGTGCCCGCGTGATCGACACTGCCGGGTTGTCGGGCCAGGTGACCATCCCCGTATAGACGAGGACCGAAATATCATAAATCTCCATCCATAGCCTCCTGTATGCGAGATGCGCCGGGCGGCCCCAGGCACGGCCCTTGCGCGAACAGTATACACCTTTTATAGTGGTCTTAAAGGCCGGAGGGATGCGTATGCACGGAGTCGTTTCGCTGCTGGACAGCACATACGATGCACAGGTGGAGCGGCTGTGGGCCGAGTTGGACGCGGACTTCGGGGTGCGCGGCGTCTATGTCACCCCCTATCCGCACGTCTCGTACCATGTGGCCGCGCAGTACGATCTGCTCCGGCTGGACCCGATCTTGCAACGGATGGCCGGGGAGACGGCCCCGTTCCGGCTGCGAACCGCCGGGCTGGGGGTGTTCACCGGGGCGCAGCCGGTGCTCTATCTGCCGGTGGTCCGCACCGCGCCGCTATCGCTGGTTCACGCCGCGCTGTGGCAGGCCATCGCGCCCGCCGCCGGGGGCAGTAACGGCTATTATCACCCCGATCAGTGGATGCCGCACATCACCATCGGCTTTGGCGATGTCACGCCCGACCGGCTGGCCCCGATCATCCGGCGGCTAGCGGCCCGCCCGTTCAACTGGGACATCGCGGTAGACCAGTTCGCGGTGATCTACGACAGCGGCGCGGGACAAGTCGTCCACGCTCGGTACCCGCTGGGGCGGGCGGCGCGGGCGGAGCAGGAGGAGACACAATGACCGATCTGGGCTGCATTATCCTGGCCGGGGGCGAGAGCCGCCGGATGGGCACCAACAAGGCGCTGCTGCGGCTGACCCCCGATGGTCCGACGCTGATCGAGCGGGTAGTGGCAACACTGCGCCCGTTCGGCCCGGCCCTGCTGGTGACGAACACCCCGGAGGTCTACGCCTTCCTCGGCCTGCCGATGGTGCCCGACGCGCTCCCCGGCACCGGGGCGCTGGGGGGGCTATACAGTGGCCTCCTCGCCGCCCCCCAGCCCACCAACCTCGTCGTCGCCTGCGACATGCCCGCGCTCCAGCCCGCCCTCCTCCAGTACATGGCCGATCAGCCTCGCGCCTATGACGTGCTCATCCCGCGCTGGACCGAGCCGGGACGCAGCAAGCCCGTCCTCGAAACACTCCACGCCATCTACAGCCGCGCCTGCCTCCCTGCTATCCGTGCCCACCTGGACGCGGGCGATCTGCGCCTGATCAGCTTCCTCCCCGATGTCCAGGTGCGCTATGTAGACGAACCGGCGCTGCGCCAGGTCGATCCCGATCTCATGAGCTTCCGCAACCTGAACACCCCCGACGAACTGGCCGGGGCGGCGGAACGTAAGACGTGAGAAATTAGAAATTAGAAATCAGAAATCAGAAATCAGAGGTCAGCAGGCGGAGGGCCGTTTGTGCAAGGCCGGTGAGTGCTAGCCGCCCCCACTGTCATCCTGAGCGCAGCGAAGGATCTTCTCGGCGGTCAGCGGTGTGAAGGCCACGATCCCGATCTTCGCTGGCGACCTTGTGGCCCGAACAAGATCCTTCGCTACGCTCAGGATGACAGGTTTGGTTAGCACACAAAATCACTTAAGCGCGACGTAACGAAAAGGGGCCGCTCTCCAAGGAGAGCGGCCCCTTTCGCTATGCCAGGCGATGATCCGCCCCGATCAGGGGGCGGGCTGATGCGGGAGGCCGAAGGCCTGGAAGAGCATCTTGCACAGCTGGGCGCGGGTGGCATTGTTGAACGGGCGGGAGTAGGGACGCTGCGGCGGGTCGCACGGCTCGGTGAGGCCGCCGCAGGGATACCCGGCGATCACGCCATGCGCGGCGGCGGTCGCCGTGTAGGCATAGGCCCAATCGCTCACCGGCACGTCGCTGAACACCGGGCTGGCCGGGGTGACCGGCGTCCAACCGGTCGCCAGGACGATGATCTTGGTCAGTTGGGCGCGGGTGACATTATTGTACGGGCGGAAGTAGGCGCGTTGCTGGGCATCACACGGCTCGCCGGGGTCACCGCAGGGGTAGCCCTGGACGATGCCCCGCCCTACCGCCACCTCAACATAGAGATAGAACGTGTTGCTCGGCGGCACGTCGGTGAAATGCGGCGCGCCGGTCGGCAGCACCAGCGGGAACTCGGCGGCCAGCACCGTCATCTTGGTAATCTGGCTGCGGGTGGCGTTGGCCTCAGGCCGGAACTCGCTGCACCCCAGGCCGCAGCTATAGCCGCTGACCACCCCCCAGCAGTAGGCCCATTCGATATAGCCATAGGCCCAGTATTCACGCGGCACATCCCAGAAGTTCATCCGGCAGGGCACGGGGGTGCCGGTGGCGGTCGCCGTCGGTGTGTTCGTCGGCGTGTTGGTGGCGGGTGTCGTCGGGGTATTGCTGGGGGTGTTCGTCGGTGTGTTGGTCAGCGTGTTGGTCGGCGTGCTGGTGGTGATGACGGTGTTCGACGGGGTCGCGGTCACGGTAGCGGTGGGGCTGGCGCACACATTGCTGGCATAGCTGACCTGGATATCGTCCACCCACCACCCGGTGGCGGCAACAGAGCTATCGGTGCCCTCACGGAAGCGGAAGAGCAACGGCTGCCCGACAAAGGGCAGCAGGTTGACCATCACCAGGGTGAAGGCGGTGCCGTTGGGGTTGCCGGTCCAGGCGGCACGCCCGGCAAGGGGATTACCAAAGATCGCGGAGATCGTGCCGTTGTAGCCCCCGGCAACGATGTTCGCCCCGGCATCCTGCCAGGTCGCCCCGCCGTTCACCGACGCTTCGAGGACGCCGCCATCAAACCCATCCTCCAGGTTGTAGCGATGCCAGAACTGGAGCGTGGCCTGGCTGACCCCCGGCGGGATGGTGATCGCGGCGTTCAGGGTCAGTCGCTGGTCGGAGACGGTGTTCACATCGCGGGCGAAGGCCGAGAAGAGGCCGGTGTGCGAGGCGGTGTTGACGGCGGCCCAGCCGGGCTGCCGGTGGAGCTAAACGAGTTCAGTGTCCCCGTCTCGAACCCTTCGGTCAGGGCCACGGTGAAGCTGCACGGGGTCTGGGTGGCGGTGGAAGACACCGTGCGGCTCGGGGTGGGGGTGACGGTGCGGGTCTGCGAGGGCGTGCGGGTTGGCGTGGCCGTCAACGGGGTGCCGGTCGGCGTGGCCGAGGGGGTCAGCGAGATCGGCACAAAGCTGTGGTAGTCCGAAATCGTATTCGCCCCGCCCGTGCCCAGGTCAAAGATCCATACCAGACCCATGCCGTTATCAAAATAGTTGGCCGGGGCAGGCGGGGGGGCGAAGACATTACGGAAGCCGGTGCCCGGCCCGAAGATGTCGCCGATGTCATCCCAGACGGTAAAATAGTGCTCTTCTTCGTAATTATTGGCGCTGGTGATGGGGATGAAGCGCTGCAACAGGGTCTGGTTCTGGTCGTACCCACCGATGGTGCCGGGTACCAGAAATGAGGGACAACGCCGGATCGCGGCGCGCCCATGATCCGCGGCGTAGCCTGCACACCGCTGTACAACAACTGCTAACTGACAGGTTCTTTGAGGGTGGCGTGGGAGTAGGTAGTAGCCGACCAGCGCCTGCTCGCTGCTTCGCTAAGACAGGAGTGTCAACATGGAGAGTATATTAGCACACTACTATGCAGGAGTCAATAATATGATGCCACGGATCGGGGAGGGATCAGGCGGGTGGCGAGAGGTCCACCCGATATGGAATCGTCACGAAGGCCGGGCAGGGGCTATCCGCCGGACCCAATCGCCGATGGGGACGCGGACGGACCAGCACTCGCCGTCCTGGCAGACCAGGGCGTCCTCCGGGCCGAGAGGCATAGCGGCGGCGGCAGCAGGCACGCCGAGCGCCCCCACCGCGTCACCCAGGCTCCCGGCCAGCAAGACCTGCGACGGCAGCGCGGCCAGGAACGGCGCGTGCGGTCCGGCCAGCAGCAGGGGCAATTCTGCCGCCCCCAGTAATGCCCACACCGCGAGGGGATCGGGCACGGCCCCGGTCAGCCGATCATAGAGATCCTGAGCCAGCGGGGGGTGATCCAGCGCGGCACCCAACGGATCGATCAAGCAGGCCCGCCAGCGGGGGGTGGGTTGGACCAGGGCGCGGCGCAGGGCAATCGCCGCCGCCAGCGGGCCGACGGTGGCGGGGAGGGCCGGGTCGGGCGGGCCGATGAGGAGCAGCCCGGCGTCGGGCGGCGGGGCGGCGGGGGTAAACAGGTGGCCTTCGGGGCGGGTGGCGAGGCCGCGCACCGCCGTGGCCGTGGTCACATAGCCGCCGCGCTGTAGCTCCTCATGGAGTGCCTGAAGAGTCAGGCCCGCCGTCGTGCCCGCCTCCAGCGCCTGCAAGCCCAGTTGCAGCAGGGCCGCGCCGAACTGGCTCTCCAGCACATCGGGCGGCTGACCGGTGCGCCGGGCCAGCAGCGCAGCCAGCAGCGCGGCCAACTCTTGCCCCCAGGCCTCGAACCCGGTGGTCATCGTGATCGCCGCCAGGGGGGGGGCCAGCAGGTTGCAGGCCGCTGCCGGGTCTGCCGCGCCGGGCCGCACCACCCGCCCGCCCAACTCTTCGACAAACCGGGTCCACTGCCCTGCCGGATCGAAGATGAGCAGATCCATCCCGGCGACATAGGTAGCGAGCGCCCATTGCGCCGCCAGCCGCCAGCGATCCTCGGCGGTGCCCCCGGCGATCAGGCGGTGGCCGGGCAGGTCCTCGGCTTCGGGGTAGGGACGGAACGGGCTGCCGTCGCGGGTCAGGCCCAGCAGGGGAGCCTCCGGCGTGGTAGGGGGCGGCCCGGCAGGCAGCAGCGCCAGCGCCGCCGCCGCGCTGTGGCCGACCGGAAAGGTCCGCAGCCCCTCGGCCCCGGCCAGGGGCAACAGCGCCCGCACCGCCTGGGCCAGCGCCCGCCGCCCATGCACCGGGCGCGCCCGGTAGCCCAATTCGGCCAGGGTGGTGCTAAACTGGGTCACGGCCACGCCGGTCGCCGCGATGGCTTCGGGCAGCCCGCCGCCGGTGAGCGCCTGCCAGCGTTCGCGGTAGGTGCCGCCGGGGGTGAGGGTGTCATGCTCGGTCGCGGGGGCATGGAGCGCCAGCAGCACCGTGGCGTCGCGCCGGGGGTCGCGGTCGGCGGTCAAACTCGCCAGCCGCTCGGCCAGGTCACGCCGCTCCAACTCCAGCAGCCACGCTTCGACGGCGGCAGCGGGTGCGCCGGGCGGCTGTTGGCGGGGTGACTCCCCGCCGCTGGCGGCCAGTTCCGCCGTCACCCGCGCCAACCGATCCGCCAGCACCCCACGCAAGGCGGGTTCGGGCAGCGCCGGGCGCAGATGCACCGCCAGGTCCCAGCGGGTGGAGTGCAGCGCGGGGGCGGTCAGCAGCGGCCACAGCCAGCCGCCGGGCGTTTCGGGTAGCGGCGGGGTCAGCAGCCAGTACCATGTCACGGTGTCGGGGGCCAGCGACACGGCATCCTCACCCAGCACCAGCTTGCGCGGCAGCCCCCCGGCGATCACGCCATCTGCCGTGCCGGTGCCGAACGGCCAGGGCAATTCCACCTGAAGGGGCAAGGTTGGGGCGTTGTCGGGCCGCAGCAGGCGGGCCATCAGCCGCCCCAGGTCATGGGCCAGGAGCGGCGCGGCCTCGAACGGCAGGTGGACATACAACCCGGCGATCTGCTGGGCCAGGATCGCGGCGTTCGGCGCGGCTACCGCGACCCCCGCCCAGATGTCGGCCAGCCCCGCCGCTTCCAGGCGCGGGCGTAGTGCCTCGTTGAAGTCGGCCCAGACCGCCTCGCCAATGGCGGGGCGGTCGGCAAAGCGGGCACGGATTTGCGCGGCGAGGTCGGGCAGGCGCAGAGTCGCCGGGCCGGGGCGGCGGCTGAGCAGGAATTGCACCGGCCCGTCGGGCAAGGCGGCGGCCAGGGTGTCCAGCAGGATCGCGGCGGCTGCCGGGTCGGCCAGCCCGCCATCGCGCCCAAACAGACGCAACACAGCGGCCTGCGCCCCATCGGCCAGGTCTACGACCCCAAATCGTTCCTGCCCGGTGTCGCCGCGCAGCGGACGCACCTGGCGAAAGCCAAACCGGCGCTCCATTGCCTCCGGCTCATAGGGTACACTAACGACGGACAGCAGCATGGGTCGCTCCACGAAAGACGAGCAATGAGCAATGAGTGATGAGCAATGAGTGATGAGGAACGAGGGATCAGTGACCAGTGACTGGTGACCAGGGACTAGAACTTACGCAATACGCAATACGCAGTACGAGTCACGCATCACGCAGCATGTATCACGTTTCACCCGTCCTCATCGCTCATTGCTCATTGCTCATCACTCGTCACTCGTCTTCGTGCAACGCCCACGGCTATTCTACTACTTCTGCTGCCAGGAGTCGACCAGTTGGGTGACGTTGGCGATGTAGGTGGGGGGGTCGTTGCTGTCGCCGGAGGGGGCGTAGGTGGGGATGATCTGGGCCACGGTGGCTTTGCCCCAGCCCTCCACATAGAGGGTCTTGATCAGCTTGTACCAGTCATCGAGGCCTGCCGCCCAGGTGTCGTAGGCGCGGTAGCCCTGATAGTCGCGGTAGCCGGGCGTGGTGCGGATGTTGCCGATCGAGTTGGTGAAGCGGGCCACGCCCTTGGTCCCCGCACTGCTTTCGTGGATGAAGAAGGCCAACGCATAGGCCGGATCAATGCCGTATTGCACGCCCAGGTCATAGAAGGCGGCCCCCTGCCCGGCGGCGGGCGAGCCATACTGCTGCAAAACCTGATCGATCTGCGCCGCGCTCACGCTGGGGGGAGCTATCAGGGCATGATCGGGGCGGGGCGGGGCCACGGCGGGGCGGTCGCCGCCATCCACAGCGGGCACAGAAGCGGCGGCGGCAGCCGGAGCGGCCTTCAGCGGAGCCAAGGCCGCCTGCGTGTTCGCGGCGATGAAGTTCAACACGCCACCGATCCCGGCAGGCCGGTAGGAGCTATAGTGGCTCCCCGTCCCCCGCCCCGACACCAGCCCGATCAGGACCAACCCGCAGATCGCCGCCAGCGCGCCGACTGCGAGGCCACCCCCGACCACCGGCACCCAACCGAGCAGCCCGGTCCAGACCGGGGCGGGGCGACGAGCGGCGGCGACCCCGGCGTAGGCGTGCCCGGTCCGGTCGTAGCCCAGCGCCGGAGGCGAGTCGGCAGGGTCGCGCCGGTAGCCCAGGGCTTGTGGCTCGGCCCCGCGCACCGCAACATAGGCCCTCATCGCTGCCCTCCGTCTGCCGGAACGCCGCCACCCTGCGAGGCTCCCGGCGGGGCCAGCCGTGCCCGCTCTTCCGCCGTGATCAGGTGGAATGTGTTCTTGTCTTTGTCGTTGATATAGACCAGTTGCTCGTTCTTCACATCGACCAGGAGATCCGGGTTGCCGTCCCCGTTGATGTCGGCTTCCTGCAACTTAACCGGGGTCAGGTCTTCGTTCGCGCCGAACAGATAGGGGCCGGTGATCGTGCTGGCCCCTGTTGTATCGCCGCCCGGCAGTTCGATCAGCACGATCCGGCGGTCGAGGTTCATCGCCAGGATATGGCTGGGCTGCCCGGCCTGCTCCCCGGCGTGGCCGAAATAGCCGTCGAGGTGGGTGGTGCGCGGGCGGCCATAGGCGATATCGTCGGCTTTCACCTGGGCGAAGCTGAACAGCGCGCTCAATACCGCATAGATCGCCAGCACCCCCACCAGGCTCCCCGCCCCGATGAGCGCCAGCCGCCCCGCCGAGGGGGTCGGGCGCACCGCGCGGGTGGGGGCCACCGGGGCCAGCGGCGCGGGCGGCGGGGTCAGCGGCAGGGGCATGTTCTCGGATCGGAATTGGGAGGACGGGGCGGGCCGGGACGGCGCAATGCGGGTGGGTGGCGCGTCTCCG
The DNA here is from genome assembly GCA_038252265.1 of Chloroflexia bacterium. Lineage (GTDB taxonomy): Bacteria > Chloroflexota > Chloroflexia > QHBQ01 > JAICKM01 > JBBSAN01. The sequence continues at coordinate 5,525 of JBBSAN010000083.1, read as the reverse complement.
GTGAATAGCGACGAGTCCTCTGCCGTGATTTCGGTGGCAGCCAACGCCCACCGGCGGTGAGGATCGGCAGTCTGGACACGCGCCGCGGGTTCGGGTTCCAGTTTACGAGCGGTTGCGGGCATGAGCATTCCTTCCTTTCAGGCGGCACGCCGGTTGATGGGGTCCTGAATGAACAGACGGCACTAACAGCAGGGCTAACACGTATTTAGAACATCTGTACTACTTACGTGTTGCCATTATCGCACAGGCGTTCTACTTTGTCAATAGGCGTGGGAGTGCCAGGTTGGGGCCGGGGCGGTGCCAATAACGAGTGATGAGCAATGAGCAATGAGCAATGAGGAACGCGGGTGGAGATGCGTGATGCGTAATGCGTATTCTCTAATCCCATCAGCTACAAGTTAAGGTTGTCAGAGGCTTGTCAAGAGGCTGAGGAATGAATTTCAGCACCAATTTCGGGGCAGTCGAAGCTGCTCAGGAGCTGAAGCACCCGCCAGCTGCGGGGTGCCCGCCCGCCGCGGCCCCCAAAAGCCCCCGATCCGGGTGGCGAGCGGCCCATTGACCGACGGGATCCACACCGCACAAGCCCTCTTGACAACCGGCGAAAAACCTTAACTTGTAGCTGATGCGCTAATCCCTGATCCCTGATCCCTGATCCCTGATCCCTCGTTCCTCAGTCCTCAGTCCTCAGTCCTCAGTCCTCAGTCCTCGTCGCCGTGGAACGTTTGCGGGGGGTACGACGTTGTATAGAAGGAGGGCAGTGGCCATCAGGATGCGGCGTGCGATGGCGCACGCAGCTTAGCGGGAGGAAGCAGATGCCAAAAATACGGATTAATTGCCTGTTAATCGCCCTGTTGGGCGGGGCGTTATTGCTGGCGGGGTGCGGCACCGCCGGAACCCCGGCCACGACCGTGCCGCTGACCGAGCCGACAGCCACGAACCCGGCCAGTGCGCCAACGGAGACCAGTGCCATGCCGACCGACGTACCACCCACTGCCACCGGCAGCGCCCCTTATCCGGCGTTCGGCCACGCCGCCGACTTCGCCTGGATCGCCGGGCAGGTCAATGTGACCAAGATTCAGGGCGGCTGCACCTACCTGAGCTACGGCCAGGGTGACGGCGGTGAGCAGATCTTCGTGGGTGGCGACGGCTGGATGACTGCCGCCACCGCCGGGGTGGCGAAAAACGGGGCGTTCGTCGTCGTCTTCGGCCACCGCGCCGGGCCAACCGATCCCCACGAGATGTGCCCCGGTACGGCCTATCTGGTGGACCGGGTGCAGGACAACACCGGGGCACCGGGCAGCGAGATCACGCCGCCTGCCGGCACGCCCAGCCCGTCCCCGACGGGCAACGGCGTAATCGTGGGCACGTCGGTCCCTGGCACCGGCCCCGTCGAAGGGCCGCCGTTGCGCGACATCCCCACGACGACGCCTGTCCCGACCACGCCGCTGACCCCCGACGCTAACGGGCAGATCACCGTCACCGCAGCCGACAACGGGCGCACTGCCGAGATGCACCTGGGCGACACCCTGAAGCTGAACTTGAAGGCAGATAACGGCTACACCTGGACCATCACCCTGAGCGACCCGGAGATCCTCAACCAGGATAGCGGCGTGACCAGCACCGGCGGGCAGGAGAAGTACGCCGCCCTGCACACCGGGCCGACCACCGTGATCGGCCTGGGCCAACTGCCCTGCCACAAAGTCAGCCCGCCCTGCGAAGCGCCCACGCTCGGTTTCACCCTCCAGGTGATCGTGCGCTAAAGGAACCCGGCGGCGCGGGCGTCCTCATCTGTAGGAGTGACGTAGCATGGCGAAACGACGGTGGGGATGGACGAGCGGGGTCTGCTGGATCGCGCTGCTGTTGTTGGCGGGTTGTGGAGGGGGTTCTTCTACCCCCGGCCCGGCCAACACGACCGCCGCCACGACGCCGTACCCGCTCTACGGCCACGCCGCCGACTTCGCCTGGATCGCCGGCCAGGTGGTGGTGAATATCGACTCCGGCACCCTGCCCCCTGGAACGGGGATCGCCCTCTTTCGCTACGCCAAGGACGGGCAGGAGATAGTGCTCCGCAGTCCTGACCAGGGGGATATCCGGTTTGAGAACTGGCCGCCCAAGCTGGGGGCCTATGTGGTTCTGTTCGGCCACATAGGAAAGCCTGGTGAGCCGTGCGGAGTCCGGGACATCAACCAGACGCCATGCTACTTTCCGGTGCGGATTGGGGAGAATCCCCAATTCCCCGGCACCCTGGCAACCCCCACCCCCGATCCCCGGTTGTCTATGCCACCGCCGACCCCAACGCCGCCGGTGCCCACCCCTACCCGCGATCCATCCCTGCCCGCGCCCGGCCCGACCATCAACCTGCCGGTCTTGACCGCACAGGTGGTCCCACTCATACGCACCGTCCCGCCCACCCCCCTGCCGTCGGCAACCCCCCTGCCCTCCCCACCTCCGTTTATGGCAGACGATAGCAACGTGCTGGCGATCAACTTGTGGGCGGTCTATCGAGACAACCACCGGATCATGCTGAAGGTGGGTCAGACCTTGCAACTTGACTACACACCGGAGGCTTACGGCATCTTGCTCGACTGGACGATGCAACTGACCACCCCCGGCCACCTGCGCCTGATGAAAACCGACACCCAGGGCGGAAACGCCGGGTGGACCTACCGGGCCATGCAGCCGGGGCAGACGATCCTGCGGATGACCACCGACGCGGTCTGCCATCAGGCACCACAACCCTGCGGCGGGGATCCGAAAACATTTGAGTTCGCCATTACGGTGCGTTGACACCTGCCGCCCGCCGCCCGTATAATCCGACTGTGCCTGCTCTCCCTCACCCCCCAACCCCCACCCGCGCCGTGCTGTGCGACTTCCACAATACCCTGGTTGGTGGCGACGCCTGGCTGCACCTGGAGATCACTGCGCTTCCCCGCGAGGTGATTGGGCGGCTGGTCGCGGGCGGGGCGCTGCCGCCGGAGGCGGGGATAGAGGCGGGGCTGCTCGCCGCCGACGCGGCCTATGCTGCCGTCCGCCAGGAGGCCCGCGAGAGTGGGGCCGAGGTGGACGCCGTGACCGGCGTGCGGCGGACGCTGGCCGCGATCGGGCTGGACGCGGGCAATCTTGCCGCGCTTCAGGCTGCTGTGGATGCCGCCGAGCACGCCTGCCTGGACGAAACAACCCTGGTGCCGGGGGCAGACGCGGCGGTCGCGGCGCTGGCCGGGATGGGTTTGCGACTGGCGGTCGTCTCCAACGCCGCCTACCCGCCGTTCGTCCACTGGGGTCTCGCCCGGCACGGCCTCGCGGCGGCCTTCCCCGTGGTCGGCACCAGCGCGGGGCTGGGCTACTACAAGTCCGACCCGCGCCTGTATGCCGCCGTGCTGGATCAGCTAGGGGTCGAACCCAGCGCAGCCGTGCATGTGGGCGACCACTGGCGCTGGGACGTGCGCGGGGCACAGGCCGCCGGATTGCGCGCCGTCTGGTATCACCCGCCGGGGGCACCCGCCTTCCCCGGCGACCCGCCGCCCGCCGATTTGCGCCCCGACGCCACCATCACCCACATGGGCGACCTCCCCGCCGCCATCACCCGCCTCCAGACCGAGCCACGTTCCGCCTCCTGACCTTTGACACCGCTCCGGCCCGGCACTATAATTGCTAATACAGCAGGGAGATTACACTGCTCCTTGCGAGCGAGAAGATGAGGTCACAGATGAGCGACGAAACAACGACCAACCCGATGGCGACAGACAAGATGCTTCAGCATCCGCCGGTCGAAGACTACAGCGGCGACGACCAGCAGTCGGCCCACGGCACGGTCGTGCAGCCATATGACGAGCAGGACGCGGCTGCCGACGACCCGATCACCGACGCCACCGAACTCCCCGACGACCCGTCCCTCGGCGGCTGAGTGGCCCTGTCCACCACCCCCGAGGGACCTCCGGCTCGCTCACCCACTGGTGAGGGGGCCGTTTTGTTGGAACGAAGAAATCAGAAAGTAGAAATCAGAAGTCAGAAGTCAGCTTTCTCGCTGACCATTGACCACTGACCACTGACCACTGACCACTGACCAGTGACCACTGACCACTGACCACTGACCACTGACCACTGACCACTGACCACTCCGTCATTGACAGCAGGCAGACACACTCGGTATAATGGCAGGCAGGTTAGTCCCCACAGAACTGCCGGAGATTGGGATCGGGGACTGGGTAGGAGGATTTGGATGCGGGATGCAGCGGCGAACGCGGCCCAGACCACGCACATGCAGTGCGCGGTGGGCCACGCCATGCGTCCCGCCGGTCCCACCGCCCCGGCCCGGAGGGGGTAGACGGCCACACCCGTCGCGCCCTGCGGGACCCAGGCTCGCTCGCCGCTGGTGGGTGAGCCGGTTTTATGTTGCCGAATCCCCCCGCCGTCGTGCGATGGCGCATGTTCCGACAGAAGGAGTTCCCGAAGATGAGTGACGAGACCGCCAAATACGTTGAAGACATTACCGACCAGGAAGACGATTTTTCCCGCTGGTACACCGATGTAGTCCGCAAGGCCGAACTGGCCGACTATTCCCCGGTGCGCGGCTGCATGGTTATCCGCCCGTATGGGTTCGCCCTGTGGGAGCTGACCCGCGACCACCTGGACCGCCGGATCAAGGGATCGGGCTGCGTGAACGCCTACTTCCCGCTGTTCATCCCGAAGAGCTTCCTCGAAAAAGAGGCCGAGCATGTCGAAGGCTTCGCCCCGCAGGTGGCCTGGGTGACGATGGGCGGCACCGAAGAACTGGCCGAACCGCTGGCCGTCCGCCCGACCTCCGAGGCGATCATCGGCCATATGTACGCCAAGTGGGTGCAGAGCTACCGCGACCTGCCGATCCTGATCAACCAGTGGGCCAACGTGGTCCGCTGGGAGAAGGTGACACGCCTCTTCCTGCGCACGATGGAGTTCCTCTGGCAAGAGGGCCACACCGCCCACGACTCGTGGAAAGAGGCCCAGGAGCGGACGATGACCATGCTGGAGGTCTACCGCGCCTTTGCCGAAGAGGACCTGGCGATCCCGGTAATCCCGGGGCAGAAGAGCGAGGCCGAGAAGTTCGCCGGGGCCGAGGCCACCTACAGCATCGAAGCGATGATGGGCGACGGCAAGGCGCTCCAGTCGGGCACCTCGCACAACCTGGCCGACCACTTCGCCAAAGGCTTCGATATCCAGTTCCTCGACCGCGACAACGAGCGCAAATACGCCTTCACCACCTCGTGGGGCCTCTCCACCCGCATCATCGGCGCGCTGATCATGGTCCACGGCGACAGTGGCGGGCTGATCCTGCCGCCGAAGGTCGCGCCGTATCAGGTCGTCTTCGTCCCGATCTGGCGCAAGGACGCCGAGCGCGAAGTGGTCGAAGCCACGGTGCGCCGCCTGCATAGCGCTCTCCTGGCCGCAGACATCCGCAGCCATGTGGACTGGCGCGACGACCGCACGGCGGGCTGGAAGTTCAACGAGTGGGAGTTGCGCGGCGTGCCGGTGCGGATCGAGGTCGGCCC
>JBBSAN010000082.1:0-14058 GCA_038252265.1 Chloroflexia bacterium | reverse complement strand
GGGTGCGCCTCAGAGTTTTGCATTTGCGATACTCGCGTGCCTGTTCCAAAAAGCGATATGGCGATACCCAGGCGTGGACGCATTCTCCATGCAAAACTCTGAGGCGCACCCTTTTGCCCGGCCCGGCTTGCTCCCGGCCCAGACGCATGGTACACTACTCCCAGCGCCATGCACCTCAAACCTCCAACCTTCAACCTTAAACCGCACCGTGGCTTGCTGCTTGTGCTGGTCCTGGCGGGCCTCCTGCGGCTGATTCCGCTGTGGGTCGTGACCGCCAACGGGGGCAACCCGCTGATCGGGGACGAGGGCAACTACATCGAGGCGGCGCTCTCGCTGGCCGGGGGTGGGGGCATCCCCGACCGCTGGCTCTGGATTCGCCCGCCGGGTTATATCGCCTTCGCTGCCGCTATCTTCCGCCTGGCCGACAACAGCCTGATCGCTCTCCAACTCGCCCAGATCGCCCTCTCCCTCCTGACCATCGTCGCCACCTACGCCCTGGTCCTCGTCGCCTTCTCCCCAACTCCCGCATCAAGCGATCCAGCGTCCGATCCAAAATCCAAAATCCAAAATCCGTCGCGCTCGTCGCCGCCGCCATCCTCGCCGTCCAACCCTCGCTGATCCTCAGCACGGGGCTGTTCCTGACCGAGACGTTGTTCCTGCTGCTGATCACCGGGCTGGTCGGGGCACTGGTCGTCTATAGCCGGGCCACCGCGCCGCACCCGGCCCTGATGGCGGCCCTGGCGGCGGGCGGGTGCGCCGGCGCGGCGCTGCTCACCCGCGCCAGCCTGATCCCCCTGCTGTTGATCGCGGTGCTCGCGCTGCTGCGGCATCCGGTGCTGAGCCGCCGGCACCGGGCGGGCGCGGTGGCCGTGTTCGCCGGCTGCCTGGTGCTGCTGCTGATCCCCTGGACGGCGCGGAACTGGGCGCGCTACGATCGGTTTTTGCCGCTGGATACGGCAGGTGCTTATAACCTCTGGTATGACAACACCGACCTGTCGCCCGCCGAGGTGCGTGCGGCGGTAGATGCGGTGCCTAATCCCGCCGACCGAGGCAACGTGGCGCTGCGCGAAGCCGTCGCCTGGGCCACGCAGCACCCCGACCGCTTCCTGGCGCGCAGTGCCCAGCGGGTGATCGATAGCCTGACCCCCGACGAATTCACCCAGCTTGGCTACCCGCTGCGCGACAAATATCCGGGCCGTGAGGCGCTGGAGCGCGACAGCTTCTCGTTCGTAGCCTGGTGGGGCTGGGTGTTGTTGTTTGCCGGGGCGCTGGCGGGCTGGCTCCTGGCCCCGCGCAACGCGCTCTGGTGGCTGACGGCGGGCACCGTCCTCAGTTATATCGCCACCGGGGCGATCACCCATAACGATTTCCGTTACCGCTACCAGCTTTTCAGCCTGCTGGCGATCTATGCCGCCCTGGCCGGGGTGCGGGCCTGGGCGGGGCTGCGGGCGCGGCGCGGGCGGTGGGGCGCGCTGATCCCGGTGGCCGGGTTCCTGATCTATGTCGTGGCCGCGCTGCCCACCTTCTGGCCGGGCTTTAGCCGCGCTGTCCAGGCTGAGCAGGCAATTGCCACCGCCCGCAACGAACAGGCTGCCGGGCACCTGGCCCAAACAATCACGCTGTACGAAACAGCCGCCCGCAACGAGCGCACCAATGCGGCGATCCGGCGGGAGCTAGGGGCGATACAATTGGCGCAGGGGAACAGGGACGCCGGGCAAACGGCATGGACGGACGGGCTAAACTGGGAGCCGGGCGATTGGCGGACTCGTGCCCTGCTGGTGGACCTCTTGCGGCGCGAGGGGCAGGCCAAACAGGCCACCACCGTCGCCCGCGCCGTGCCTCCGGTCTTCAACGCGGTGATGCTCGATTGGGCCTGGACAAGCGTCGGGGACCGCGCCCCGGTCACGTTGACCGTCGGCTGGGACGATGTGGGCTATGTGGGCGGCTTCCAGGTGGGCGAAGACGACCCCCAGGCGGGCAGCTTTCGCTGGGCCGGGCCGGGCACCCAGGCCCGCATCCGGTTGGCAGGCGGCTATCCCGCCGGGGCGCAGGTCGCACTGACCATGCGTGCCCTGCCGCAAGGCCCTGCGGCGACCCCCCGGCCCGTCCAGATCCGCCAGGGGGCGCAGGTGCTGGCGACCCTTGACGTTGGCCCCGGCTGGTCCACCTACACCCTCCCGCTGCTCGCCGCGCCCCCCACCGGCGCGCCCGCTGTGGTCCTGACCTTCACGGCCCCGGTCCAACAAGCCTCCGCCACCGACCCCCGCCTGCTCAGCTTCGCCCTGGCCCGCGCCGTGATCCTGCCTGCCCGCCCTGGTCGGCGGTGAAACGTGATGCGTGATGCGTGATGCGTGATGCGTGACGAGGGAGCAGGGAGCAGGGGTCGGTGATTGAGAATACGCAATACGCAATACGCAATACGCAGTATAATCACGCTTCACGTTTCACGTTTCACGTTTCACGCTTCATTCCACCGGATCAAACTGCGTATCCTCGGCCAGCACCAGGCGGGCGATCTTGCCAACCGCGCCGTAGCGTTCGGTATAGTCCTGGCGCAACGCCACCCCTGGCCCGGCCACATACGCCTCGAAATCGGCCAGGCTCGCCAGTTCGTAGATGGTCACATACTGCGGTTGCCACTCACCGGGGAAGCTCGAATCGACCAGCCGGTACTTGCGCGCCCGGCGAATTTGCGGGCTAGACACGACGTCGGGGACATGCACCTCGTTATGCCAGGCGTTCCAGGTATCCAACATATCTTCCGGTACCCAGGTGTATACGACATAGCGTACCGAACCCGGCCCCATATCCGTTTCACTCATCATAGAGCCTCCACATTAGAGAGATAATTGCCGTGTGCCACATCTACAGCCGGGCGCAGAGGCCGCTTGTGCGAAACGCCCGGATGGAGTATGATGGAGGCGGCTTGATGGCCTGCACAGCATCTGAACCCTTTGCCCAGGAGGATCGCGCGAAGCTATGTCTGAGACCCCCACCCGACCCCTCGTCCCCGATTCCGTACCGGCCAACCGGCCCGCCACCGCTGTGGAGCAGGCCGCCCACGCCGCCCAGAACGCCGAAGACGCCGCCCCGATGTCAGAAGAACAGTTCTTGCCCACCTGCATGATCTGGACGATGTTTATCGGCCTCGGTCTGTTCCTGGGCGCGATCCTGATCTGGGTGATCGTTAACCTGCCGATGGCCCTGCGCTAGCCCGGCGGCCCCAGGCCGGTCAGGGGTGCTCGTCTTCCAGTTCCAGAGGCGGGGCGACGGGTAACGGGGCGGGCGCCAGGTCGGAGTGCTGGGGGATAGGGATCGCGTCGGCAGCCGCCGCTTTGCGCCGCAGCAGCCGATCACGCCGCACCCGGCCCCGGTTCACGTTACGTAGCATGATGATCGCCAGCGGCACGAACAAGCCGAACGCGATCACCCACGTTCCCAGCGAGATCCAGCCATTGCGCGTGGCGCACCACCCGGCCACGCCGATCAAGCAGAAAAAGACCGTAAAAAACGCCAGGATCGATAAGGCGGTGTTCGCACAGCCCATCTCCTGGCGTCGTTCTACCTCGGCCACTTCCTGGCTCAGCGCCACCTCTTCAGGCGTCAACGGTTGCAGGGTCCATGCGCCCCGCCGCCGCTCCACCAGATACTCGCTCCCGCAATGGCGGCACGCCGCGTAGGTGGTGCGACTGGGCAGATCCATGCGCGTCCCGCAGGCCGGGCAGCGCAGCCGAATTACATCATCCATCATACGTTGTTGGTCACCCATCGTCCGAAATCAGCCATACAGCCCATTATACGCTACGCTTCCAACGCGGGACAAGGCAGAGGGGGCGCGCACAGAGTTGGTGCATGGGGGGTGGAGGGATCGGTCCATGTAGCGGCGCACCCACGTGTGCGCCTGGTGGAGCGTCCCCGATCTCTGTGTCAACCGTTCGTCCGCGCGAGCCGTTCGGACCCCCGACCAGGGCCGACACACGGGTCGGCCCCTACCCACGAGATGCCGCGCCTAAAGCACACAAAAACGCCCCCGCCCAGCAGATGGGCAGGAGCAGGGAGCGCAGGGTGAGCGGGAACGCAGGTTAACCCTGCGCGTCAAGCCAGGCGCGGATGGTGGCGATGTGGTCGCGGTAATGCTCGTAGACATCGCCCTCGATCCACTCCCATAGGGCCGTGCCCTTCAGCCACGGGTAAAGCTGCGGGTCGTGCAGGTCATCGTCGGTCAGGGTTTGCACCGCCGCCAGGATCGGCGGGTAGACCTCCCGCGACTCGCGCAGCACCGGCTCCAGCGACAGGTCTTTGATCCGGGCATAGATCCACTCGTTGCGCGGATCGATGTCCAGCCCTGGAGGGGATTCATAGGCCGGGCGGACAAACTCGCGCCCGTCCCTTGACGCCTGGAGCCGATCCCGCACCACCCGCTCATAATAGGTGACATGGGCGATCACGTCTTTCACCGACCAGTCGCCTTCCACCCCCGGCGTGGTCATCCGCGCCGGCCCCACCTCGTCCAGGATCGTCACCCAGCGGGCGTGTTCGGTTTCCAGGGCATCCAGTAGGGCGGCCTGGGTTATCTTGGTCGTCATGTCTGCGGTTCCTCCCGTCTAATGTGGCAAATAATCGATTGATCGGGGCGGGAGCGCAACGCTAGCGCCGCGCAAACCCGCGCCAGTACTTCCGGCGCGCCCATTCGCTATTGTCAACCCCTTCGACACTGTCCACGCCCCAGCGCGAGGCGGCGAGATCCAATAAGACCAGGGCGAGCACAACAAACAGTAGTTCCATCACAAAACCCCTTTCACTGCTAATATGGGGCGTTAACGCCCGTCGGTGGCATCCATCATCGTGGGAGCAGGGGCGCAGCCGCCCGACAGTTGCAGGCGACGCCCGACGGCAACGAACAGGTCGCCCAGCCCGACCAGCGTTTGCTCGCGCCAGCCGGGTGGCCGGGGGGCAGTAGCTAACGCTTCCTGCACCTGCCGTGCCTGCTCGGCTTTGTGTAGCCGTTCACGCGAACGTTCCATAGCCTGCTCCAAATACCAGTCTGACACTGATGACCTCCTTATGGCGGCTCCCGATTCGGGTCTGCCCACCGCCATGATCGTAACTTGCAGGCGAGCTTGACAATATCAATCTAACCTGCTAAAATTGTTTTTGATAGTTAGATTATAGATCGGTTACTCTAACCTGTCAATACATCTTTAGACGGTTATACTGTAAGAATTTTACTAGGCCATAAGGACCACATCGCATGAGCGAACCGGATCAACCAGAGGAGCATATTTTCGGCTTCATCGCCGGGAACCTGAGCGTGGACTACACCAACACCGTCAGCAGCCGCAAAGATGGCCCGCCCCGCGAGTACCTGACTGATTACGCGGCCCTGGTCGCCTGGGGGCGGCAAGCGGGGGTGCTGACCGACGGCGAAGCTGCCGACCTGCGTACCCAGGGGGCCGCCCACCCGGCGGACGCCGCGACCGTGCTAGACGAAGCACGCACCCTGCGCGAGGCGATCTACCGGATGTTTAGCGCTCGCATCGAGGGGCAGCCGGTGGCCGATGCGGATCTTGCGACCCTCAATACCGCCCTGGAGCGCGCACTCGCCCAGGCGTGGGTCGTGCGCGCCGGAGATGGCTTTGGCTGGGGGTGGTGTACCGATACCGCCCTGGACCGGATGCTCTGGCCGGTGGCGAAGGGGACCGCCGACCTGCTCACCGGGCCGGACGCGCACCGGGTGAGCGAATGCCGCAGCGACGATTGCGGCTGGCTGTTCCTCGATCAGACCCGCAACCACAGCCGCCAGTGGTGCGACATGCAAGGGTGCGGCAACCGCGCCAAAGCCCGCCGCCATTACACCCGGCGGAAGAATGTAGAAGTTAGAAGTTAGAAGCTAGAAGTTAGAAATCAGAGATCAGAAATTAGAAATCAGCAGGCGGTTAGTAACGCCCAGAGGGTGCTAAGCCGGGCCGGTATTGTTCGGCTGACTTCGGGCTTCTGATGTTCGGCTGACTTCTGATTTCTGATCTCTGATTTCTCGTCCCCTCGCCCGCCGATTGACAGCCCGCCGACCGATGCTGTACACTTACGGGTGGTATCGGTCGCCACCGAGCCACAAAGTTAGCAACCGTAAGACGGAGAATCGACCCTTTTCTTTGGGTCGAATACTCGATGAGGAGGCATAGTTAGGATGGCTACGAACACGACGGATACGGCGGCGCAACGAGGCGAAGCGACGTATGCCAGCGATTTAGTCAAGTTGTATATTGATGGTAAGTGGGTCCAGGCCGCCGGGGGCGGCACCTTTGAAAGCCACAACCCGGCCACCGGCGAATTGCTGGCGACCCTGTCCGAGGGCGGGGCCGCCGATGTGGAGCGCGCCGTCGCTGCCGCCCGCAAGGCGTTCACCAGTTGGAGGCTGGTGCCCGCGCCGCGCCGGGGCGAGATCCTGTTCCGCGCCGCGCAACTACTGGTCGAGCGCAAAGAGCAACTGGCCCGGCTGATGACGATGGAAATGGGCAAAGTGCTGGCCGAAGCGCGCGGCGATGTGCAGGAAGCCATTGATATGGTCTTCTACATGGCCGGAGAGGGCCGCCGCCTGGAAGGCAAAGTCGTCCCGTCCGAACTGCCGAACAAGTGGGCGATGGCGATCCGCGACCCGATCGGCGTTGTCGGCGCGATCACCCCGTGGAACTTCCCCATCGCTATCCCGAGCTGGAAGATCGCCCCCGCGCTGATCGCCGGGAACACGATTGTCTTCAAGCCTGCCAGCGACACCCCGCTCTGCGCTATCGAGTTCGTCAAGATCCTGGTTGAGGCCGGGCTGCCCGACGGCGTGATCAACGTCGTCTTTGGCCCCGGCAGCACAGTCGGTGCGGCGATCATCGAGCACCCCGACGTGGCCCTCGTTTCCTTCACCGGCTCGACCGCCGCCGGTATGACTGTGGCCGTCGAAGGGGCCAAGCGGCTCAAGCGCGTCTCGCTCGAACTGGGCGGCAAGAACGCGATCATCGTCATGGAGGACGCCGACCTGAACCTGGCGACCGACGGCATCCTCTGGAGCGCGTTCGGCACCACCGGCCAGCGCTGCACCGCCGCCAGCCGCGTCATCGTCCACCAGGCCGTGCTGAAAGACTTGCAGGATCGGCTGGAAGAGCGGATCAAGAAGCTGCGCCTGGGCTATGGCCTGGACGCGACCACCGATGTCGGCCCGGTCATCAACGGCACCCAGTTGCAGAACATCCACAAGATGGTGCAGCAGGGGCAAGCGAACGGCACCAAGCTGGTCATCGGCGGCGAAATCGCTACCGAAGGCGACCTGGCGCGGGGCAGTTTCTACCGGCCCACCCTCTTCACCGAGGTGCCCGGCGACGCCTTCATCGCCCAGGAAGAGATCTTCGGCCCGGTCACCGCGCTGATCCCGGTCCATAGCTTTGAAGAGGCGATTGATGTGAACAACCACACCAAGTACGGCCTCTCCAGTTCCATCTATACCGCCGATGTGAACCGGGCGTTCCAGGCGATGCGCGACATCACCACCGGCATTGTCTACATCAACGCCGGGACGATTGGCGCAGAGATCCAGGTGCCCTTCGGCGGCACGCGCGGCACCGGCAACGGCCACCGCGAAGCCGGACAGGCGGGGCTGGACGTGTTCACCGAGTGGAAGACGATCTATGTGGACTACAGCGGCAAGCTCCAGCGCGCCCAGATGGACCTCACCGTCGATCCCGCTCCGTGAGCCACCGCGTAGGAGTCCACACGCAGTAGCGCCGGGGGTCCGGTCTGCCAGTAGGCGGGCCGGACCCTTGCTCGTATTCGCGGATGAACAGGGGCGCAGCAAGTGACCCGGCCTAAGCAACAACTAGGAGGGATGATAGGATGGACGAGTATCCACAGTTTACGGTCAGCGGGCAGGTCGCCCTGGTGACCGGCGCGGCGCAGGGGATCGGGCGAGCCTGTGCCCTGGCGTTGGCCCATGCCGGGGCGGATGTGGCCCTGGGATTGCGCGCCGTCGAAGCCGACCAGGGGTTGGCCGACGCGATCCGGGCGCTGGGCCGCCGCGCCCTGCCCTTGCAGATGGATGTCACCCGGCTCGAGCAGATCGAGCAAGCGGTCGCCGCCACAGTGGCCCACTTTGGGCGGCTCGATATCCTGGTCAACAACGCCGGGCTGGGGCCGAGCAATCCTGCCGAGCTGGTGCGGGAAGAGGATTTCGATCTGACGGTGGCGGTCAATCTCAAAGGCACCTTCTTCACCAGCCAGGCCGCCGGGCGGGTCATGATCGCGCAGGGGTACGGGCGGATTATCAGCCTGAGTTCGCAGGCGGGCTTTGTGGCCCTGCCGACCGAGTCGGTCTATTGCATGACCAAAGCGGCCATCGCCCACCTGACCAAGTGCCTGGCCCTGGAATGGGCACCCCACGGGATCACGGTGAATGCGATCGCCCCCACTTTCATCGCCACACCCGGCACGGTCCACTGGCTGGAGGACCCGGCGTTCGCGGCGGACGTAGTGGCGCGCATCCCCGTCGGGCGCGTGGGGCAGCCGGTCGATGTGGCGGGCGCAGTGGTCTTTCTGGCCTCCCCGGCGGCAGCCCTGGTCACCGGCGCGACCCTGCTGATTGATGGTGGTTGGACGCTCCGTTAAATGGCTGGGGCCTGTCCCAAAAACTCGGTTTGTCGCCAACGCGGTCGATGCTGGCCCATCCCCCACTATCATCCTGAGCGCAGCGAAGGTGGGCTTCGGGGTCCATAGTCGCCTGCACGAAGATCGATCTGTCCCTGCGCCTGTTCGCCATACCTCAGCCGTTCGGGTACTCCGACCCTACCTTCGCTGCGCTCAGGATGACAGCAGGTGTAGGGTAGCTGCTCACGCGACCCTGCTGCCAGCGCGCCCCTCACATCGGCACAGGGGAGTCGCCCGAACGTCCCGAACCCTGGCACCAATAGTCCTGCAAAAGCTGCCGCTTGTTCATGGCAGCAATAAGTATGCTATAATAATGGTTGCGAGAACCTGAACTCAGTTGGCCGCGACCCTGCACTCTGTACCAAGCAAGGACTGTCTATGCCTTCCCTGCCGGATGAACTGAAAACGAACAGCGAAACGATCTTGTCCGAACTGGTTGAGCGGGCGAAGGACGAGCTAAAAGGCACGCTCTATGAAGAAATGCTGCGCCAGCGGATTTTGCGGGCGCGCTATGCCAACGTGCTCGAAGTTCTGACCCAATACTTGATCGACCATGACGACGCGATGTTCCGCCAGCATCATATCATCATCTTTATGCAACGGTATTATCTCGATATTGACGAGTCGAGTCCGCTGAATATCCGTCTGATCAACTGGCGCACGCAGGAAATCCACCGCTCGGTCAACCTCTACCTGGAAGTATTGAAGCAGCACACCGCGCCCCAGCACAGCCTGACCCTGGAGAGTACCTTCGCCCGGGTGGCGGTCCTGATCCAGCAAATGCAAACCTTTTTGCTTAACAACATTCCCCGCCTGGCAACGCGCGTCCCCCGCGTCAAAATGGCCGGGATCGACTACGCCCCGGAGAGCACCTTCGACATCGACCCGCAGCACTGGCCGTGACGAGTGGTCAGTGGTCAGTGGTCAGTGGTCAGTAATGAACAGTCTATCGTCCGCCATCTATTACTGATTACGGATGACTGGTCACCGATCACTGATCACTGACCACTGACCACTCGTCCCCCTCTTGCATAATCCGCGTGGCCCCGCTATAATGGCGCTAGGTCTATCGTATTATGTTATGTTGAGAGCGAGCTGCCGGGATGGATGCGGAGACGGTACAAGCGATCAGTCCGTGGATTTTGGCGCTGGCGACCGGCATGGCCTACGTGGGTCTGGCCTTCGCCGTTTATCTCACCTTCCGCATCCTCGATTTCCCCGATCTGACGGTGAACGGCAGCGTGTCGGTGGGCGCGGTGCTGAGCGCGGCGCTGATCAGCGTGCAGCACTGGAATCCCTGGGCGGCCCTGCTGGTGGCAACACTGGGCGGCATGGGGGCGGGGCTGATCACCGGCTTTCTCCACACCGCGCTGCGGATCAACGGCTTGCTCGCCAGCATCCTCGTCACGCTCGGCTTCTACTCGATCAACCTGCGCCTGCTCGGTGGGCGTTCCAATGTCGGGCTGACCGATCTGCCGACCGTGTTCGACGGCATCCATCCCAACCAGGCGGGCGTACCGGGGGTGCGCGACCTGTTGGGGGCGCTGGGGCCGTTGGGCGGCAACCGCTCGTTCCAGTACTTCCTGTTGCTGGTGGTGGTGATCGCCATCCTCATGGGGCTGGCCTACTGGTGGCTCAACTCGGAGCAGGGGCTGGCCCTGCGTGCCACAGGCGACAACGCGCAGATGATCCGCTCCCTCGGTGTCAGCACCGACCGGATGAAACTGATCGGGCTGGGGGTGGCGAACGGCGCGGCGGGGCTGACCGGCGGTTTGCTGACCCAGAGCATCGGCTTCTACGATATCAGCCTGGGCAGCGACGCAATCATCATCGGGCTGGCCGGGATGATCCTGGGCGAGGCGGTGTTGCGCTCGTCCCGCATCCATTGGGCGTTGCTCGGGCTGGTGCTCGGCTCGCTGGTCTACCAGTTGGCCCGCACCGCCGTCCTGTCCCAGCAGGTGGTGGATGTGCAGCCCACCGATTTGCAAGTCGCCACGGCCTTACTGGTGGTCGGGGCGCTGGCGCTGCCGCTGCTCCGTGGGCAGATCCGGCTGCGGGGGGCGCAACCAACCGCGCCGGGGCGAACACCATGACCAGCCCGATCCCCACCCTGTCGCGGCCTGCATTCCCTCCGGCGATCCCGCTACTGGCGCTGGAAGGGGTGTTAAAGACGTTCCACGCGGGCAGCGTGAACGAAGTGCGGGCCTTGCACGGGGTGAATCTGCAAATCATGCCGGGCGAGTTTGTCACCGTAATCGGCGGCAACGGCGCGGGCAAGAGCACCCTGCTCAACCTGCTGGCCGGGGTCTTCCCCCCCGACCACGGGCGGATCACGCTGGCCGGGCGCGATATCACCCGGCAGTCCGAACACAGCCGCGCCGCGCTGATCGGGCGGGTGTTCCAGAACCCGCTGGCGGGCACCGCCCCCCACCTGACCGTGGCGCAAAACCTGGCGATGGCGCTACGGCGCGGGCAGCGCCGAGGGCTGGGCCGGGGCGTAACGGCGGCGCGGCGCACGCTCTTCCGCCAGGAATTGGCTCCGCTGGGCCTCAAGCTGGAAGATCGGCTGGATGGGCCGGTCGGCCTCTTATCGGGCGGCCAGCGCCAGGCACTCACCCTGCTGATGGCAACGCTGGTCAAGCCGCAACTGCTCCTGCTGGACGAGCACACCGCCGCGCTCGACCCGGCCACGGGCAGCACGATTCTCGATCTCACCGTGCGCCTGGTGACCGATCACAAGCTGACGACGCTGATGGTCACCCACAATATGGCGATGGCCCTGGGCGTCGGCACGCGCACATTGATGATGCATGGAGGCGAGATTATCCTCGACCTCGCCGGTCCCGAACGTACCGCGATGACGGTGCGCGGGCTGGTCGATAAATTCTTTGCCTTGCGCGGAGAGGAGGTGATGTCAGATCGGCTGCTGCTTTACTGATCATCACCTCGCGCGCGATGGCTAACCCCTACCCGCGCACCCAGAGTTAGCGGATTTTTCACCACTGTCCAGAGGAGGAAGCACTCTATGAACAGGACACACGTAGGTGTCAAGGTTATGAGCCTGTTGGCGGTACTCAGCCTGCTGCTGGCCGCCTGTGGACCGGGTACCAGCGACGCCAGCCCCACCCCGGCAGCGGGCACGACGCCCGGCGCGACCGCTGCGGCCACCACCGGCACCGCCGGGGCGACCACCACCACCGGGGGCACGGCCACCGCCAAACCCACCGTCAAGCCGACCACCGCCGCCGTCAAAAAGCAGTATGTGATCGGCATCCTGCAAACCGTCACGCACCCGGCGCTCGACTTCACCCGCGAGGGCATCAAGGCGGCGTTTGCTGACGCAGGCTTTAAAGAGGGCGACGGGGTCCGCTTTGATTATCGCAACGCTGAGGGCGACGTACCCACCGCCCGCAGCCTGGCCCAGAAGTTCGTCTCCGACAAGGTCGACGCGATCATCACTATCGGCACCCCGGCTTCACAGGCCGCCATGGCCGCCACCCAGGATACCAAGACGATCCCGGTCTTCTTCTGCGCGGTGGCCGATCCCTACGGGGCCGGGCTGGCCGGGAAGAAAGAGGGCGACACCGTGACGCCCGATCCCTCGTCCCACCCCGAGAACGTGACCGGCGTGCAGGCCTTCCCCCCGGTGGAAGCCGGGATGAAGCTGATCCAGGAAGTGATCCCGAACGCCAAGACGATCGGGCTGCTGTGGAACCCTGGCGAGCCGAACTCGCTGGCGACCACCGTGGAAGCGCGGAAGGTGGCGGCGGGCCTGAATCTGCTGGTCATCGAAGAGCCGGTCGCCAAGCCTGCGGATACCGCAGCGGCAGCGGCCAGCTTCGCCAACAAGAACGTTGATGCCTTCTTTGTCAGCACCACCAACTCCGTCGTCGCCGGTCTCGACGCCGTGGTGGCCGAGGCTCGCCGAACCAAGAAGCCCCTGTTCGGCAACGACCCGCTGTCGGCAGCGCGTGGGGCCGTGGCCGCGCAGGGCCTGGACTACACCGAGAACGGGCGGCAAACCGGCGACCTGGCCGTGCGCGTCCTCACCGGCAAGGCCAACGTGAAGACGACCGACATCACCATGACGACCAAAGAGTCGCTGTGCGTCAACACCGCCGCCGCCGCCGACCAGGGTGTCACCCTGCCCCAGAGCCTGCTGGACCGGGCCAAAGAATGCACCTACACCAGCGTCACCTCGCCCGTGCCCGCCGCCGCGACCCCCGCCGCAGCCACGGCCACCCCGTAGAGACCGGGCAGCGGCACGCAGACACGTGCGCTCGACAAGCAGCCCCCTGGAACCTCGTCCAGGGGGCTGCTTCGTCACCGATAGGCGCGACTTGTGTTAACGGATCGCCATCTCCGCCATCGCCTGGGCTTCCTGGTAGCAGGTCAGCGCGCCGCCGCTGCCCGCCACCGGCTGAGGCTGGCTGTCGGCCACCAGGCCCACGCCGTAATAGGCGTTGTTCGCCAGGGTCATGATCTCGCTGAGCGGCCCAATGGTGGACTTCAGGTCGCGGGCCTGGGTGATCGCCAGGGCGCGGTCGCGCAGGGTCGTCACCCAGCCCCGGATGTTGTCGGCGGTGATCGCCACCCCCGCCGCGTGCTGCTTGATCGCCTCGGTCGCGTCGGGCTGGGCGGCGGCCAGCGCCGCGTGGTCGGTGACCTCTTGCAAATAGCCCGGCGAATCGCCATTCGGCAGCAGGCCGAAGCCGTCACCCCCGGCCTCCGTCGTCCCATTCTTGTCCAGATCGCCAAAGTCGGGGCCGTGCGCCCCCTCGATCAGATTGACGGCCTGTTCCGCCAGAGCCTTCAACGCGGCAACATCTCCCTCCCCATAGGCCTTGTTCATCAACTCGCCCTGATGGTACAACACGCCGACCTGGTCATAGAGGCCCAGCGCCAGCCCGACCTTGTGCGGGGCCGCGTCAAAGCTGACCAGCAGGTGGCGAATATGCTCCAGGGCCAGGGGCGGTACCTGTCCCCGATAGGCGACCGTGGCCGACGGTGTGGTCGGTTTCGTTTCCAGCGCCTCGGCAGTGATCAGCACCGTGTCATACGCCGCCAGCAGGTTGGCCTTCCCCGGATCGGTCCAGGCGAAACTGGCGTGGCCGCCGTCGTCGGGGGCCAACCGGCCCAGCGGTACGCTGGTGCCGCCCGCGCTGGAGACCAGCCAGGCGTAAAAAGCCTGCCCGGCAGGCGGCGGGGGCAGTTGCAGGGTGCCGGTGATCTGGGCGAGCGGCGCGTGCTGGTCGCCATCGCGGAATGCGGCGCTGCCTACCGGCACCAGCGGGGGCGTGGCGGTGGGCGGCAAAGGTGGCGTGGTCGCGGTGGGTGCGGGAATCGTCGCCGTGGGGGGGGGATGGGGCGGTT
>JBBSAN010000081.1:0-14074 GCA_038252265.1 Chloroflexia bacterium | reverse complement strand
GGATTTGCTCGAAATTGTCCAGCAGCAGCAGCATTCGCCGCTCGGCCATATAGTCCAGCAACACGCTCGCGATGGGTTGGGCCCCCGCCTCCGCCAGTCCCAGGGTGCGGGCCACCGTGGCCGGCACCAGATCGGGGTCGCTCACCGGGGCCAGGTCCACCAGGAACACACCGTCGGCGAACTGATCCAGCAGATCGTGGGCCACCTGCACCGCCAGGCGGGTCTTGCCGATCCCCGGCCCGCCCGTGAGAGTGACCAGGCGCGTCCTGGGGTGCAAGAGCTGGGTCCGCACCGCTGTGCGCTCGGCGGCCCGTCCGATGAGCGGGGTGAGCCGCGCGGGCAGATTGGTCTGGTGCCGGTAGCCGCGACGCCAGGGGGCCTGCGGCGGGTCCTCGGCGGAAGGGGGCGCGGGGGGGCGCGGGGGGGTCGGGCCGGTGCGGGCAAAGGCGACGAACGCCGCCCGTTCATCGGCGGGGATGCGGAAATAGTCGGCCAGGAGGGCGGCGCTCGGGCCGGACGGACGGCGCTCTCCGGCTTCGAGCTTGCGCAGCATGGCGACCGAGAAGCCGAGGTGCTCGGCCAGTTCGTCCTGGGTCACGCCCTGCTGCTGCCGCTGGTGGCGCAGCCAGTCGCCAAAGGTGGGGGCGTTACTCATTGGGGGTCCTCAACGCATGATCCGCTGCAGGCGCGGCGTGGCCCATCGTCTGGGATCGAGTATAGCAGATCTTGTAGCACTTTGGTAACGCCCACCCACTGCGATCCGGCCTTACAATAGCAACAGACGGTGCAGACCCGACACCGGTCCAGTGTGGCGAGAGGAGGGCAGTCGGTGGCGATACGACCCCGGTACCGACGCTCCGATCTATTTCTGGTCCGGTTGGCGGCCAAAGAGGCGACGGATGGGAGCGGCAAGGTCGAATGGCAGGGCAAGGTGCAACGGGTGGTGGACGGCGAGTCGCACCCGTTCCAGAGCCGCGAGGCGCTGCTGGACTTGCTGCAACAAATGGTTTCCAACAATGAAGGGAGATAACATCGATGATTCGCTGGATGAAAATGCAGGGCGGGTCCCTGATCGTGGCCCTGGCCTTGGTGCTGGGCTTTGGACCAGGGGCCAGCGCGCACCCGGTGGCGGACACCGATCCGATCGCCGTGGTGACGGCGTTCGAGGCGATGGTCGGCAGCGCCTCCCAGGTGGATGCGGCGCTGGCACTGTGGGCCGAGAATGGGGTGCAGAAGGTGGTTCCGGCCCCGCAGGGCACCACCGGGGTCTGGACCGGGCAGGCCGAATTGCGCCAGGCGTTCCAGTATGCCGTGGCGAATAAGGTCCAGCGGCAGATTGTCGGCACCCCCCAGGTAGCAGGCAACACCGTCACCTACGCTTCGCTGGCGAGCAACACCGCCTTCGTGGCGTTGGGCGTGGCCCCGGTCAAGTTCACCACGGTCGTCGTGGTCGAGAACGGGAAGATCACCGCCTACACGAACACGATGGACCCGACGGAAGGCCCGCGCCTCGGGGCCGCCGCCACGGCGCACGTGTTGATCGCCTTCGAGCAGATGGTCGGCAGTGCGGCGGATGTGGATGCCGCATTGGCGCTGTGGGCCGATACGGGTGTCCAAAAGATCAACCCCGCCCCCCAGGGCACCACCGGCCAGTGGACCGGTAAAGCCGAACTCCGTCAGGCGTTCGAATATGCCGCCGCCCATCAGGTGAAGCGGGAACTGGTCAGCAGTCCCCAGGTCGCGGGCACCACAGTCAGCTATGTCGCCATGGTGACCAACGATGTGTTCCGGCGGTGGGGGGTCGCCCCGGTGCAATTCAACACGGAGGCGGTGGTCGAGAACGGCAAGATCGTTTCGTACAATACCAGCATCGTGCCCAGTGAGGGGGCCCGCGTGGGTGCTGCCGCGACTGCCTACCAGGCCGCGCACGCGGCCCCGTCGCCGGGGATGCCAGCGACGGGCGGAAGCACCCTGCCCCTGCTCCTGGCCAGCGTGCTGGGGAGTGCGCTGCTGTGCCTGCTGGGCGGGATCTTCGCCCGGCGCGCCCGCTCGCGGGGGTAAAGGATCGGGCCGCGCACCCCACCAGCGGTCCAATCCGGCCCGTGGATTCGTCCACAGGCCGGATTGGTATGGTGCGCGGCCCAAGGTATCAGGATACGGGCCAGTCGTTCTGCCGAGTCAGGAACCTGACGCACCTTTCCTGTAGCATTGGAGTAGAATAACCTAATATTAGCCCATTTATGGATGCCATAACGGTTGTTATGGCATCCATCGCCAATCATGAGGGTCGCGCCCGTCTATTGGAAATGGCTGCCGCCCCTTCGCGGCGGCTTCCTTGCGGTCGCAACAACTGGCCCCTCCCCTACCCTTCGAGACGTGCGGCGTAGGATATCGGTCCCGCTGGGGCCGATCGCGCAGGTTCCCGCCCACGCCACATCAGCCGGGCAGACGTAAGCCAATGGGCTATGTTGCACACCACCGGTATCTTCAGCTTCTGTTCTTCGAGTTATGCCAACATAATCGTCTCCCAGATCCTCCTCTGGACGACCCCCGTGGCCGCGCTCCCGGGCGCGCCGAGGTACCCACCTATCCCCGCTGCGGCATTCCCCGGTGGATTGATCCATGCGGTAGGCCGCTAGCCAGGTAACCCCAGTTTCCACCCCGCTCCCGTCGTGCCCTCAGCCCAGAGTCGGCCCGCACACCGCCCCTAGCCGCCAACGAGCGCCCGGCGCACAGACCAGTCAAGGCCACTGCCCAACGGGCTACGACCAGCCTCTCCGGATGTCCAAGGTGTCCCCTACAACTCGGCCAGCGGCTGCCCGCGCGGCCAGGCCGCCGCATCCCGCCCGGCCAAGGCGGGGTTGGCCGCGACCTCAAAGGCCGACGGTCCACGCCCGCGTTGCCCCGGGCCGGTTACACCGGGCAGGTCAGCGCTAGGGAGTTGGGGATGGGGTGGCGGGAGGTCGGTCCGTCGCCCGCTGGTCGCCCCAGCTGGGCGGTGGAAGAGATGGGCATACTTCCCCCCCGGGCCATAGTGTTCCGGGTGTAAGGCCGCCCGCTGCGCCCGTGGAGGCACCCCGCCTGCACCCCGGCTCGGGCGGCGCTGGCTGCGCTGCACCAGGGCCCGCAGGCAGCCTGCCGGGTTCTGCACACGGGGACTGCTGGTGACATGAGCGACCAGTTCGGCCACGTAGCCCGGCGGTTGACCCTGAGCTGCGGCCTCCTGGGCCACCCGCAACGCTTCGTCAGCGTCCATGCCTGTTTCCTGACTGATCAGGGCTGCGTCCACATTAATCTGCTTAGTGATCTCATCACCACCCTTCCCTACCGGTGGTTGATTTCGCTGTTCTGGATCTTTCACTCGACGATCTGACTCGCCGCATGTTTTGTTCGCTGTAGAGCGGACACGCCGTTCGTTCTGGAGCGAACGTTCTTTTCGTTCAGCCGTGCGGAGGGGGCTGCGGTGCACCCGGTAGGTATTGGTCAGCCCCTGCCCCCGCCGCTGGGGCTCGACCAAGCCGACTGCGGCGAGCAGCCGCAGGGCGCGACGGACGGTCGGCTCCGAGACGCCGACCTCGGCGGCGAGCCGGGCCTGGCCGGGGTAAGCTAGACCCGCGGCGTTGCGGTAGCTGAGCAGCACGTCGTAGGTGGTTTTGGCCACGGGGGGTAGGCTGCGGCAGCGCACCACATGGACGGGGGTTTGGACGAAGAAATCAGGCAGCGCGGGCGGCGTGTAGCCGGAGGCGCACAACGATGGTGACGGCATCGCTCAGCTCCTTTTGGGTATACGAAGCCAATCCTCCCCTCTTGACAAAGCGCCGCCGGATCTGCTATGATGTCTTCAATCTAGCAGACAAAGCGCCGCCCTCCACAGGGGTGGCTCCAATTTGAGAGACCCGCGCTCCAAGCTTGGCGGCAGATGGCGCGGGTTTCGTGTGTCTGGCCCCGGTGGATATCGGGGCCTTTTGGCTATCTGCGGTAGATGCAGCGGGGCGTCCGGGGCAGCCTACCTCAGTGACTCAGAGTCTAGCACAAATGCATGGCTTTGCCTAGACTCTCGTCCGTATTGGAATGATCAAGATTTTTTGATTCGGTGCGTTTCGGAGGGAAAGTCTGCGAAAGAGGTTGTTTTGTATTATTATGTAAAGTAGATGAGTCGGATCGGTCTCATCGTGGATCCATGGAGAGTCGCCAAAATGACCTTGCTGGCACCGGTCTGCTCTTCCCGATCCCCACGCAATTAGATTTAACAAGCAGGGGTACCGCGCGCTACCCATACAATTGTTGCTGCGCGCTACGACGAGGCGGCCTGCTATGCTCCCTGCAGATCATCGTACCATGTGTTCAGCCAAGCTAGCGCCTCGTCATAGCGCGCAGCGGGCAGGTTGTGGTAAGCGGTGACCCGGAAGCGCCGGTATACTTCGCCCCAGACCCGCCCAAAGCCGTTAGCATCTCCAGCGACCGTCAGGAGCATTGCCACGGCTTTCACTGCTCCCGCGATCTCCGCCGCTTGCGCTTCGCTGATGGTGGCCCCGCTACTCAGGCGCAATTCCAGAGCGGTTAGACGCTCGTCGGTGCGGGCCTGATGCGTCCGCGTCTGTTGGATGAAGCCGCGGGTATAGTCTGCGATCGTGGTGACGCGCTGGTCCAACGCCAGGTGCTCGCGGGCCATGCTGGCGACCGCCTCGGCCAGCAGCAGCGCCTGCTCGACCGGGGAGAGATCGAGCGGGGCCGGGGCAGCGGGGACCACGTCACCTTTGAAGGCGTTCCAGAGCACCCGGAAGCACTCGCGCCGGTAGCGGGTGATCTTCTCTTGGAGCTCTGGCTTGACCCGCGCGGTGCTGATGCCGAAGAGCCAGCCGGGTAGGAGTTCCAGCGGCAGACATAGCATAGGCTGGGGGCCGGTCGGTGGGTGTATAACACACCCACCTTGCTCCTCGGCCAGCACGGCGTCGGGGTTCAGCCGCTGGCGCGGCCCGGCCCAGTTCAGCCCCAACGCCACCACAATGGGGCGGAGCGGCACCATGATCGTTTCATCCGCGAGTTGAGCGGCCCGTAGCGTGTCACCCTAGAAATCGACCGGCTGTTCGCGCACCGGCACCAGGGCGGTCTGTTCGTTGGGTTCGTCCGTCATGTTGCTCATTGCCCTCCCCTAGCGGTCATGCCGGGCTAAGTACTCGAGTAGTGCTTCTTCCGCCACATGGCCGATGGGCCGATCCTGCTCATGCGCAAACTTGCGCAGTCGGCGCGCCACCTCAGGTAAGATCTTATACGAAACGACGGATCGAGGCGGCTCCGCGGGCTCTAGCGCTTTACGGCGGATCAGGGCGGCCCAGTTGGGGGACTCTTGGGTCAGCACCGCAATATTGCGGGGGACCACCGTGCGGCCCCGCTTACGGTGATTGCAGGCCACACAGGACACGACCAAGTTATAGGACGCGGTGTGCCCCCCTTGCAGCAACGGCACGACGTGCTCGGTCACGAGCGCAACACCGGTCGCCCCACAGTACTGGCACTGGGGGCCATCGCGTTGGATGATGGACTCGCGCAACTCATAGGAGACGGTGGCGCTGGTCACAGAATTTGGCATTCTACCCCCCTACCCTCGCTAAGAAGTCGCCGATTAATTCCTCGACAATCGCTTGCTCGGTGCGCTTATGCAGCGCGGCCCAGGCCTTCAATCGCGCGGCGATGTCCGGATCGATCCGGTAGGTTTTCGCCGGATAATAAGGCTTGCGCTCTTGTTGTCTTGCTGGCAAGCTATCTTGCCGCGTAATCGGGATCTCCGTCGGTGGGGTCGGGGCAAAGAGGTCCGGGTTGATGGTACGGTTGTTAGACAAGGGGGGTGGGGACTTGGGCACGGTGCAGTACCTCCTGTGCAAGGGCGGCGTAGTCGTGCGCCACGTCGCTGTCTGGGGCATAGGTCGCGATTGGAGCCTGGTAGCGGCCATCATAGCGCGCTTGCACCCGGTCACGGATGATCGTGTCATACATCAGGTCAGGGTAGTCAGTGCGGAGCCGGCCCCGCACCTCTCCTGTCATGCGGTTGCGCTCCGCCATTGTCAGCAGCACGCCCGCGATCGGCAACGGCGCGAGGCCCAGCTGCGGGCGGTAACGGTTGACGGATGTCAAACTGTCCAGGACGAGCGGCAGGGCTGTGTACGCTTTGTCCTGCGCCTGCACCGGCACCAATACGCCGTCGGCCGCGTAGAAGGCGTTGACGGTGAACAGGCCCAGGTTGGGTGGGCAGTCGATCAGGACGAAATCCCAGGCTTCCCCGCGCCCGAGCAGCTGGCGCAGCCGTTGCTCACGCATCTGTTCGGTGACCAGCGCCGTCTCGACGAGAGCCATGCGGCGGTCACTCGCGGCGACCCACAGCGTCACCCCACCCCACTCGACCGTCGTGCAGAGATCCGCCATCGGCACGACGGGATCGAGTAACGCGGCACTCAACACGGGCTGCTCGTTGGTGAGGCCCAGCCGCGCCGAGAGGTCGCCCTGGGGATCCATGTCGACCAGCAGCACGCGCTGGCCGGCCTGCGCCAGGCTGTAGCCCAGATTGAGGGTGGTGGTCGTTTTGCCGACACCCCCGGCGTGGTGCGCACAGGCAAGAATCATATGGGTCCCCTCCCCTATTGCTGTAATGACGTCTTGACAGCTTGACGGCATGACGCCATGTTGGTATAGTGGCTTGCCGTCAAGACGTCTTACTATTATTATACTAGTGACTGGACGGCTTGTCAATATGCGGGCATGACGGCTTGATATCAACGCAGCATGCGGGATTGCTGGCATAACGGCTTGCTGGCAAGACGTCAAGAGCTATTGACACTATGCTGCTAGGACGTGATGCTGTGTTGATGGCATGACGGCATGACGGCATGCTGTCTGAGGTAGGAGTAGTCCACCGCGAGAGAGTAGGGGAGATGTACACGCAAACAGCCTGAGGGGATCCCCCAGGCCGTTCTACGTGCCTACCTGCGTGCTACTACTCGACCCGGAACGCCTTCCTGTTGCCCCCATTATGGCTCGGACAGTACGTCTCTCTCACCCGGCCCGTAGCCGCGCCAGCGCCTCGATCCCTGCCCGTCCTTGCGCCTCGATCAGGTCCAGCAGATCTTCGGGGGTGCGGGTGTCTGCGTCGGTTTTGGCGGTGGGATTGACCGCTTTGAGATCGAATTGCGGGCTTCAATGGCGGCGCGCGGGACGGTCCAAGTGCGGTCGCTGTCGCCGCGGGTGGGCAGCAGGCGGAAGAAGTCGGCGAAGCGGTCGAGGGTGAAGGGGGTCTTTTTGCCCACTTTGATATCGGAGAGGTCGTAGTACCAGATCTGCGCGGTGGCCGGGCCTTTGGTGAAGAAGCGCCGGTTGGTCTTGACCCCCCCGCCTGCCGCCGTGAAGACGCCGCCGCGCAGGCTGACGATGGCCCACAGGTCGCATTCGTTGAGCAGCTTGCGCTTGGTCTGGACGAAGGCGGTTTCGTTGGTGCGGAAGAGCACGCCTTCACCGAGGACGATGGCGCAGCGGCCACCGGGGGCGAGGCTGTCGATGACGTGCTGGAGGAAGAGGACCTGGGTAGCCCCGGTTTTGTAGGCGAAGTGGGTTTGGGCTTCCGGCCCCTCCCGCCCGCCGAAAGGGGGGTTGGTCAGGATCACGTCGAAGCGGCCCGGCGCGTGCTGGAAGAGGCCGCCGTAGGTCTCCTGGCCGGTGAGGGAGTTGCCGTGCCAGAGATGGGGCTGATCGATGCCGTGCAGGACCAGGTTGGCGAGGGCGCTGGGGTAGATCAGGTTCTCTTTCTCACGCCCGTAGAAGGTACGCTCTTTGAGCGCCTCGATCTGCTGGCCGGTGGCCTCGACACCGAGTTGGGCGAGCATGTATTCATAGGTTGGGGCCAGGAAGCCGCCGGTGCCGCAGCAGGGGTCGTAAACCGTCTCGCCCACCTGGGGGGCGAGGGCCTGATGGGCCGACCACCCGGCCAATATGAATCCGACGATCTAGGCCCAAACCCAACCCTGCTGTCATAGACCGCAAAGTAACAGGTCTGTAGTAGTTGATAATCCGGCATTGGTGAAGAAGAAAGTTCCCAGAACGATGGGAGGCGGTATTTTCTCGCTACTACAAATGGTGGTTTTAGGGATGGCTACGCACAAACTAATCCAGCCTCCCCAGCGAAACCCGCCAAGTTCCAACTCTTGTGCGCAAATCGGTACTTTTTCCGCCGCTGCCACCCGAATTCGGGCTACTACAGACCTGTTACTTTGCGGCTCGTAGCAGGAATGTTGGGTTTAGGCCCTGAAGGGACGACGGCAATTACTGTACCTGTGGCAAAGACAACAAGGCATCTGCCCCATCTGTGAGCAGCGCATCAGCAAGATAACAGGCTGGCACAATCATCACACGTCATCGCGCTGAGTAAAGGCGGAGCAGCGGGAGCGGCAAATCGTGTGTTACTGCATCCGAAGTGCCATAGGCAAGTCCACAACCAGGGCTTAGAAGTTGTGGCGCCGCGTCCTTCACGGGCCGTATGAGCGGCGTGAGCGGTGTGATGCGACGCGTATCATGCACCAATCTGCGGGGCGGCGGCGGTGGTAACACCGTCTCCTTACCCGACCTGGAGAGCAGTAATGCTCCCCGGCTACCCGACAATATAGTATAATAGGAAGGTTGCAGCGGGATCGGCGCGACCGCTTACCACCCGCCGCCCGACCTGCCGACCGAGGATAGTTTCGCGATGAACAACGCACAGCCTCTTGCCCCACCGATCCTGGCTGCCCACGCGGCCGATCTTGTCCAGACAATTACCGCTCTCAACCAGGCCGCCTATCAACTGGCGCAGCAGGCCGCGCACGCCAGCGGCCCCACGCCAGCGCGTAGGCGGCGCAGGCCTCGGCCCTCGAGGCGCGGCTGGCGGGTATCGCTCCGCGCCTCGCCGACCGCGCACTGGCCGAGCAAGCTGCGCTGGCCGCAGCCTGGACCAAGGCGCGGCTGGACCTTGACTATGTCCTGTCGGGCGGCCGCCCGCCCACCAGCATCCGTCTCCATCCCTACCTAACCGGCCTGCGCGGGGTGCCCTCGGGGCCCTAATATGCTGCTATGGTACAGGGCGCCCGAATGGAGACATTAACGAGACCTCCATTATGCGGGAGCACGCCCTGGCTGCCGCCGGGGACGCGGTTCAATGCGGTACAACGCTGAGGAGAAAATCGGTGCTCGAAGAACACAAAGAAGCCTATAGCGCTAAGCTGTTGGGCCTGACGCACGATTATGATGGGTGCGCCACAATCATGACCGCGACCGGCAAAATGTATTACAATATCCGGTCGGACCGATGGTACATCGAGTATCAGTGCCCCAACGATCCGGACCCTTTTAGGATTTGGAGCGCGACGCGGGACGCCCTCACCCGCGAAATCGCGCGCGACTTCGTTTTAGACGATCTTTCTACAGTATACTAAGGATCCTGCTATGCCCCGCGCGCAGCCTCCCGCCAGCGATGATCGCGGGCAGACTAGCGGCCCACTGAACCATGACGCGGCTGCGCTAGCCCCGCCGCCCGCCCGCCAGGTAGCACAACCCGACCAGTATACGCAGCCCGGCAACGTGGCCTGCGCCGGGACCGCTACGCGGCTCAACCTGGACTGTGTTCTGCCGGGCAGTAATCAGCCCCCCAGCGGCCGGCTGCGCCACTACCGGGCCAACCTAGATCCGGAACCGGCTACGCCGTAAGGTACCATGATCAACTACTGGGTCGCCCGCGACGAACCACCCTTCGCCGGCTGGACAGCACAGCTCCCGCCACCCGCCACCCCCGCCGCCGTGGAGCGCATTCGCGCACTGGCAATAGGCATCTTGCGGGCGGGTGCCGAAGAAGCGGTATATGAGGTGCTGGAAACCCGCACCCCGCCGGGCTTCCAGCAGGCCCAGCATGGCGACTATGCTCATTTTCTGCTGGGGCAACAGGTCGCCAGCCCGTCCCTCACCCTGTTTCACCTGGGCGGCGGAGTCGCCGCCACCGCCGACGGGCAACTGGTCACGCCAGCGCGTGTCAGCTATTTTGCGGCGGATGGCGCGCTCACCGAGGCCGCCGTGGGCGATCTGGGCGCCTTGTTACGCACCCTGCGCCCCAACGACATTGAGTGGGGTGGCACCTACATGGCGCGGATCGCCCCGGTCACGATCAGCAGCCCGCCTTTGCCGGCCACCGGCGGCAGCCGCAAGACGCAGCCGTTCCCGATAACGATCAGCCTATTCACGGATATTTGGTTCTCCCAGGTGTTGGCCGCGCTCGAAGCTGTCCAGCCGGGGCCGGACAAGCCCCGTATCTGGTACAGCAATGCGACCCTGGCCGCGGCCCATACGCCCCGGCTCAACCGCTTCCTGGCCGCTGTCCAGCTTCTGGTTGCGGGCGCCGGCGGCACCTGGGCGGTGGACGACCCGGCGGGCACCGCCCGGCACTACGCGCCGCAGGTGCACGAGAGCGGCATTCGCTTGGCTAGCGACCGCGCCTGAAAAACGCGTGGCCGCCTGTACGCGGCCGCGCAAAGCAAGGGGCAGCCGGCAGGGGCGATGCGGACTGCTCATGAACAGCGCACTAGATAACGAGGTCAATCGCGCCTAAACCGGCTAGCGGCTAGTAACTGGCGCGTGGATTACCAGGACGAGCGCTCCGATGTGGCACTCCTGGTTGAGTAGCTGTGTGGGCTGACCCGCCTTAAAACCAGCGCGCGTAGGGGTCGCCGCTGCCGGCAAACACCAGTAGGCCCGCGGTGACTGGCAGCGTATCGTAGCGGTCTGGTTCGGGCACGCGGCTCAGACGCCGTTGCAGGGCGCCACTCAAATAGAGCAAGCCGACTTGTGCGGCCAGCAGGCTATCGGCATCTCCGGCAGCAACGGCGGGTTCACGGCCCAGCAGCCACGCCGGGTCGGCCTGGTCCAGGTGCGTGACGATGAACGCGGCAACGGGGGCCAGCGCTTCACAGGCGGCGCGGAAGGTCTCGGCCAACGGCAGCGTCGGATCTACGGTCAGCGGCAGCGGATCCCCGTCGGCGGGTAAGCGGGCCAGGAAATCAGATTGCCAGAAGCGGATCAGCAGCATCTGGTAGGCGGGGCGCACCACCAGGTAGCCGTACGCCGGCAGCCCGGCCCAGCGACAGGGCATTCGTTGCGGGCCGCTCGGTAGAGTCGGCCCGTATTCGCGCGCACCGGCTGCCCGTAAAAGCGCCGACAGCGGCTGATCCGGGCCGTCCCGCGGCACGAAGAAGACAGCGGCGAGTTGATCGGGTTCGCTACTCATGACCCGCGTGAAACTCCTGGTAGCCGCCGGCCGGGCGGCACGGTAGGCTTATTGGTCTCTATCGTCGCCGCCACGTCGAAGCGGCCAACGCAGTGGCGACCATCCGTGCAAGGATCCGGGCAATGTCCAGCGTAGAGCAGGCGCGTCAAGCGCTACAGCAAGCGATCACCGCGGTTGATACCGTCCTCCCCACCGCTGGCCCGACCGCCAGCGGGCCACGCTCGCGCGCCCAGTTGCTGCGCCTGCGCACGAATCTGGCGGCCATGCTGACGGACGTAACCGCGCGCGCGGCCGGTAAACCCGCCCACCAGGTGACCGGGATCGGCCACATTATCGCCGATTCCTGGCCTTTCGACTCCGTCCTCGGTGCCACGGTGCTCACGGCCGAGCAAGCCTATACACAGCTCCCGCCAAGCGCCGAGATGCCCCAACGGGGCGAGTAACTCAAGCTGGACGATCCCCTGGGGGCGCGCCCGCGCCTTTTTCCGGTTGCTGCCGCACGCTGCGGATAGCTATGCTGAACGGCGCTAACGAATAGGGCATATGAACACGAAACGTGTAAAAGTAGGAATTACACGACTGACTGTAGTATTACAGTGACACTTAATATCCAGCGGCCTCGCCCAACACAGCCGCGCCTAGAATTTGCACGACGTGTGCCCAGACGCCCGCTTCCCCCCTGCTGATAGCGCCCCTGCACCGTTTGCCAGGGGCCAAAAGTCGGCGGCACTGCCCGCCACGTCCGTCCCTGGCTCATGATCCACAACGGGGTCGTCGGCTATCCAGATGCGGTGTGGGGGAGCCGCTTCGCGGTCCCCAACCTGCATTTGTGGAGCGCTGCGCAACACCCGGTGCGCGTCGCGCCACGGGCGGTCGCAACCCACGACGCGGATCCAGCCGCGTTGGCCTGCTATGGGTGGTGGTGCGACTGCCAGCAGCAAAGGTTATTACGCTTTGTGACCGGTCGTTCGTGGCGCTAGTCGCGTATTACCAGCGGCACAAAGAGGCAGCCTATCACGCAGCGCGTAAGCACACCCTGGCGGCGCTGGAACAGGCGCGGCCCCCGTGATCTCTCGTTGTAATATTAGGCAGGCCGCAGGGCGTGCCAGTCCCCAAACTGGGCCGAGAACGATCATTCTCGGCCCAGTTTTCTCCGACGAGTTGCTTGATCGCCTGAAGGACGGACGCGTCGTGTTGGAATCAACTACAAATGTTCTCTCTCACGCCCTTCCTTAGCATGAAAAATCCCGCGAAAAATGTTCGCCCCCCATCGCTAGAGTGCGGGGGCTGGTGCCCGCACTCTAGCGATGCGGCTGCTCGGCTATTGGGGCCGGAGCGTACCCGAGAATATCTGCCAGGCCAGCGCCGACTTGGCCACCAGGCTGAGCACGATGTACATCCGCTCGCCGAAGATGTAGTTCTTCCAGGGGCCGATGCCCTTGTATTGCAGCCACATGTTCAGCGCGAAGATGTTGAAGAAGACGAAGATCGAGGCGATGATCGCGTACACGAAGCCTGGGATTTGCGTGTCAACGGCTTGCGCCGCGCCCACCAGGTACATGCCCACGGCCACCCAGGGCACGATGCCCGCGAAGCAGCCGAACACGAACGACGTCCAGTCCACCCGCTCGGTGGCCTGGTTGTGCTTTTCCATCATCAGGCCGAACAGGTTCATGGTGGCGTTGAGCGAGAAGAGCAGTAGCAGGCTGGACATATCGTACATGCCGCAGAGCATGGCGATGATGACGATCATCAGCGAGGAGCTGAGGGCGTACTCGTACCAGCGCGCGGGGTTCATGCCCCGCTTGAGGTTGGCCACGTACCACCTGTAGCCGAAGGTGGCCAGGCTGAAGTGGGCCGCCGCCGAGATGAGCAGGAAGGCGGCCACCGCCGGGCCAATGCGCAGGCTCCCGGCGTTCTCCGGGTTCTGCACGAGGCTGCGGGTGGCAGGCTCGAACTTGAGATAGGCCGTGGTGAAAGGCAGGGTAAAGGCGTTGCTGAGCAAGATCATCAGCGCGCCCTGCAGCAGGTGCAGCACGCCCATTACCGCGTTGAATACGCGCAGCCCCGAGTAGGTGCGCTCGGGGGCGACGGACGGCTTGCGGCGCGCAGTCCGTCCCGCTTCTATTGTAGCCATGGTGTCCCTCCAGGTGCTATTACGGTTGTGGTCGCTGCAAGGCAGCTTCCCCATCGTTACGTTCAATATTCGTCGATGGTTTTACAGAACCTCTGCGGGCCTAGTATGACAACAAAAGGTCAGGGGGCACGAGCCTGTTCCAGCGTTTGGATCGTCCGCTTGCGTGCGGAGCGATACGCTGCCGCCTTATGGCGTTGCTGATACGCCATAAGGCGAACGCCGCCGAGCCGTCCCAGGGCGGCAAGGGCAGGCTGGCCCGCAATAGTTGATCGACTTCGGCGCGGCTGATCGTCACCACCGCTGGCGCCAGTTGCTCCTCCAGGCGCCCATCGGGCGCGAGGGCCCCGACTTCCGCCCGCCGGGCCTCTGCCGCCGAGTCCGCTTCCTGATCCCCTCTCTCGCTGGTGCCACGCTTGTTGTTGCACCAGAAAGTGATGAGCTACGAGCAGCAGCGTCATGGGGTGGTGCCCGCCCCGCCAAGGGCGACACGCGTATTCATCCAACCCCACCGCGCTCTTGCATTCTGCCAACCCCATCTCAATCGGCCCGCGCATGCCACTGGCCCAGGCAAACGCGCCCAACTCTGTCTTGGGCGGCACATTACGCAGATAGTATTTGTACTCCCGCTCCTCGCCGGGCGGCAGGAG
>JBBSAN010000080.1:0-14128 GCA_038252265.1 Chloroflexia bacterium | reverse complement strand
TCCTGTGAAAATTGACGCCCGCCGCTGCGCTATGGTATAATGAATGCTGGGATGATCGGCGTGAGCATCGGACAAGCAGATAGGTGGCGGCACGCGACCCCACGCACAGGGAAAGGAATTCCGGTTATGACCATCGATTTTGCGCTGAAGGACAGCAGCCCGCGCAGCACCATCCTCCGCATTTTGCAGAGCCGGGGCAGCGCCAGCATCAAAGACCTGGAGGTCGCGCTGGGCGTCACCGCGACGGCAGTGCGCGAACAGGTGGCGCACCTGATTGCCGAGGATATCATCCTCGCCCGCCGGGTGCGCGGCGATGTGGGCCGCCCCTTCTATGTCTACACCCTGACGGCCAAAGCCCAGGAACTCTTCCCCAAGGATTACGGCGAACTGGCCCACCTGCTGCTGCAAGAAATCGTGGCGATGGACGGCCCAGAGAAGCTGCAACTGCTGCTCGACCGGGTGGGCAACCGGCTGGCGGCGCAGTATGCCGGGCAGTTGCGCGGCCAGGAACTGGAAGACAAACTGCGCGCCCTGGCCGATCTGCTGATAGAGAAGGGCATCGGGGCCGACGTGCGCCGCGATGCGGTCGGCGAGGGCTTTGTGCTCCACGCCAACACCTGCCCCTATTTTGCCGTCGTGCAGGACCACCGCGAAATCTGCGGGATGGAACAACAAATGCTCTCGCGCCTGCTGGGGGCCGAGGTGGTCCTGGGCGATTGCGTCCTCGACGGCCACAATGGCTGCCAGTTCCATGTGCAGCAAACCGTGAGCAGCGAGTGACGGGTGGTTAGTGGCTCGTGGCTCGTGGCTCGTAGCTCGTGGCTCGTGGCTCGTGGCTCGTGATTATTACCTTTGACTAAATCCTGATTCTTGGTCGTTGTTGGAGCCTATCTACCAACAACTGATAACTGATAACTGATAACTAACGACTTTGTGAAAGGAATGCAGTAACGTCCAATGAATGATGTGAATAATGGGGTAGAACATACGAACGGGCAGCATGATCCCGATGCGCTGATCATCGAGGACTTGCATGTCAGCGTGGGCAACAAGGAGATCCTGAAAGGGGTCAACCTGATTATCCGCAAGGGCGAAGTCCACGCGCTGATGGGACCGAACGGGTCGGGCAAAAGCACCCTGGCGAACGCGATCATGGGCCACCCGCGCTATGAAGTGACCCGTGGGCACGTCTGGTTCCGGGGGCATAACATCATCGATCTGGGGCCGGACGAGCGGGCGCTGCTCGGCGTCTTCCTCGCCTTCCAGTATCCAAGCGCCATCCCCGGTGTCACCGTCGCCAACTTCCTGCGCCAGGCGCTGGTGTCGCTGCACACCCCCCGCCGCAAGGTCAGTGACGAAGAATTGCTGGCGGGCGAGGCCGATACCACGGCGGAAGAAGTCGCCAAGCCCAAGTACCAGGGGCCAAGCATCCGCGAGTTCCGCAAGACGCTGCGCGAGAAGCTGGCCCTGTTACGCATGGACGAAGCGTTCGCCACCCGCTATGTCAACGATGGCTTCAGCGGCGGCGAGAAGAAGCGCCTCGAAATCTTGCAGATGGCCGTCCTCCAACCGCAGATCGCCATGCTCGACGAGCCGGACTCCGGCCTCGACATTGACGCGGTGCGGATCGTCAGCGAGGGGGTCAACGCCGTGCGCGGCACCAACGTCGGCCTCTTGCTGATCACCCACTATCAGCGCATCCTGAACTATGTGCAGCCCGAATTCGTCCATGTGATGATGGGCGGGCGCATCGTCCAATCGGGCGGGCCGGAACTGGCGCTGGAACTGGAGAGCAAGGGCTATGACTGGCTGCGGACCGACCTGGGCCTGGATCCCAGCCTGACGGCCAGCGAAGGTCAGGAAGCGCCGACCGAACAGGGGGCGGCGTAACCATGACCAGCCCGACCAAAGAAGCCCTGGCGGCAGCC
Organism: Chloroflexia bacterium; assembly: GCA_038252265.1. Lineage (GTDB taxonomy): Bacteria > Chloroflexota > Chloroflexia > QHBQ01 > JAICKM01 > JBBSAN01. Next base: position 12,200 of record JBBSAN010000080.1, on the reverse strand, counting down.
GCGGCGCGCTATCACCAGCCCGCCGCCCTCGCGCCGACCAACCTGCCTGCGACGATCAGCCAGGAGGCCGTGACCGCCCTGAGCGATACCTATAGCGAGCCGGAATGGCTGCGTAACCAGCGGCAAGCCGCCTGGGATCGCTATGAAGCCCTGCCCGCGCCGACTCTTAACCGGGGCATCGGCAACTGGTGGAACGTGGACATCAGCGATGTCAAGCTGGACACGCTCGCGCCCTATGCTCCCGCCCCGGCGGGCGAGGTGCTGACCCTCCCCACCCTCTCCACCAGCGAGGAACACGGCGGCCTCCTCGTTCAGCGCAATTCGCAGGGGGTCTACGCCCATCTCAGCCAGCAAGCGGCGGACCAGGGGGTCATCTTCACCGACCTGGCGACGGCGATCCGCGATGTCCCGGAACTGGTGCAGCCGCACCTGTTCGCCCACGTCGCCCCCGACACCGACAAGCTGACCGCGCTGAACGCCGCGCTGTGGAATACCGGCCTCTTTCTCTACGTGCCCAAAAACGTCGTGCTCGATCTGCCGCTCCACGCCCTCACCTGGGTGGACGGCACCGGGGCGGCCATCTTCGGCCACACCCTGATCGTGGCCGACCGCTTTGCCGAGGTGCGGCTGGTCGAAGAATACCGCTCCGGCACCGGCGATGGCCTCAGCCCGGTCAGCGAGGCCAAGGGCCAGCCGACCACCCTCTTCCATGGCGTGGTCGAGATCGCGGCGGGCGAGGGAGCGAAGGTCGAGTACTTCACCATCGAGAACTGGGGGCCGGAGGTCTTCAGCTTCAACCAGCGCAAGGCCGATGTGCAGCACAACGCCAAGATGCACTGGGTCTTCAGCGTGCTCGGCGGGCGGGTGGTTCGCACCCATGTGGACACCGAACTGGCCGGGAAGGGCGCGGAAACGCAGACCCGCGGCATCTACCTGTCGGGCACCCACCAGGCCTTCGACCTGACCTCGCTGACCCACCATGTGGCCGAAAGCTGCCTGGGCGACATCCTGTTCAAGGGCGCGCTGCGCGACGAGTCACGGGCAGGCTTCGCCGGGATGATCCGCGTGGAGCACGGCGCGCAACAGACCAACTCCTACCTGTCGGACCATATCCTGTTCCTCAGCGACCAGGCCAAGGCCGACAGCGTGCCGGGGCTGGAAATCCTCGCCAACGATGTGAAGTGTTCGCACGGGGCGACCATCGGCATGATCGATGAAGACCAGGTCTTCTATCTGATGAGCCGGGGCCTGCCGCGTATCGAAGCCGAAAAGCTGATCGTCGGCGGCTTCTTCGAGGAAGTCTTGCAGGAGATGCCGCTGGAGAGTATGCGCGAGTTCGTGCGCGAGTTCATCCTGGCGAAAGTTGCCTTGCCGAAGGACGGCCCGGTGGCCGAGAACTGGGCCGGGGGCACCTTCGACTACACCCGCATGGAGCGGCGCGAAAGCGTGGGCGGCGGGGGCTGATCTGCTGCCAGGGGCACGGCGAGGCCGGACTGCCGCAGACGGCTGGGGTATAATACGGCTGGAAGCCCATACTCGCCCGCTGGCGTAGAGATGGCACCAAACCTACCTGGCGGCATGGGGGCGTGTACCCCGCCGCCGGGTTTTTGGTGCACAAGGGCGGAGGGCCATTCCGCCTTCACCAACAGTCACACCGGCAGGGTACACGCCCTGAGAGGCACCGCCTGCCGGGGGAGAAGGCCATGACCGACCAGCTAGCGGCGCAGGACGACCCTCGCCGGGTGGACGCGCTGCTGGATATTGTTCCCGAACCGGGGGTCCGCATCGACGCCGCCTGGACCGTCACCTATCTCAACGGGGCGGCGCAGCAGTTGTGGGGCCGGGTGCTGACGGTGGGGAGCGACTTGCGCGCCCATCCCCTCTTGCAACACCTCACCACCGTCACCGGCAGCCCGGTGACCCTGGCCGCATCGCCCCTGGCCCGCACTCTCCAGGAGGGGGTTACCCAGCAGGATCTGGAATTCGTGCTCTGGGTCCCCGGTCAGGAGCCGCGCCAGATTCGGCTCAGCAGCGCGCCGGTCTGGCGCGCCGGAACGGTGCAAGGGGCCATTCTGATTGTGCAGCCGCTCACCACCTACGCTAACCTGCGGGCCGGAGCCGCCGAGCACAACCGCGCCCTCCAGGCGTTGAATGACCTCGCCACCCAACTGCAACGGATCAACACCGTCGAGACCGTGTGCGAGGCGGCGCTGAACGGGATGCTCCCCATTATCGAGGCCACACGGGGCTTTGTGATGCTCACCGATGATGCCCAGCAGGTCTTCCACATGCATGCCGCCCGCAACATCAGCGCCGAAACCGTGCAGCTCGCCGACAACATCAGCTACGATGTGCCCTCGGCCAACAACACCAGCCGCCAAACCCACGACATCACGATTGTTCACCCGGAACAGGCAGCCCCGGTCAGCCAGACCATCCTCAGCGTCGAGGGGGTCCAGACCGCTGTCACGGTGCCGCTGCTCCATGATGAGCGGGTGATCGGCATCCTGAGCTATCTGGTCGAAGCGTACCGCGATCTCACGGGCGACGAGCGCGCCGTGCTGCGGACCGGGGCGACCTATATCGCCGCCGCGCTGGAGCGGGCCACCCTGTATGAACAGGCCGAAGCCGAACGGGAGCGGCTGGCCCGCATCCTCGAACACCTGCCGGTCGGGGTGGCGTTCCTGGACAGCGACATGCGCCTGATCAACTTCAACAGTGCCTGGGCCACCATGGTCGGCACCGGGGCGGCGGAACGCCAGGGGCAGCCGATCCAGCAATTTAGCCCACTGGCCGAGACGCACCCCCAGTTCTATCAACAGGCCCTGGAAGGCGCAGCCGTGAGCGCGGATAATGTCGCCTATCCCCGTCCCGATGGCACCACCCGCTATTATAATATCCGCTATCAACCGGTTCGCAATCCGGCAGGGCTGATCATGGGCGTAATCAGCACCACGGTGGACGTGACCGACGCGGTGCAAGCGCACCAGGCGCTGGAACTCCAGCAAGCCCGCACCGCCGCCATCATCGCGGATACGCCTATCGGCCTCAGCTTCTTCGACCGCGATATGCGGGTGCTCACCCTCAACGCGGAGTATACCCGGATTGCCCACTTCGATCCCGTAACAGCGGTGGGAGAGGTATTGTATGACCTGGCCCCCGGCACGGAGGCCCGCCGCGCCTTGCACGATCGGGTGCTGGCGGGTGAGCCCCTGGACGAAGATAATGTGCCGTACCAGTACCCCGGTGAGGACACACGCTTCTACGATATCCGCTATCGCCCCGTCCGCGAGGCGGGCGGCGCGATCACCGGCATCCTCAGTGCCGTCACCGATGTGACCGACAAGGTGCTCGCCCAGCAAGAATTGGAAGCGCAAAGCGGCCTGATGGAGACGATGGTCGCCGCCACCCCGATCGGCATCGCCTTCTTCGACCGGGCCATGCGGGCGATCAGCCTGAACGTCGAATGGGCGCGCATGACCGGGATGGATTTTGCCACCGCCCGCGGCCAGTATCTTTATGAGGCGCTGCCGACCATGCGCGAACAGGAGGCGGCCCATCAACGGGCGCTGGGCGGCGAAGCGGTGGACCTGGATGATGTCGTCTACCCCCTCCCCGGCTATGAGCACCCGCGCCACTATGATGTCCACTTCCGCCCGATCTGGGACAAAGACGGCGCGATCGCCGGAATCCTGTCGGCGGTCAGCGATGTGACCGCCCGCCACGAAATCGACCAGCAAAAAGACGAGTTCATCGCCCTGGCCTCGCACGAGCTAAAGACGCCGGTCACCTCGATCAAAGGCTATGCCCAGAGCGGCCTACGCACCGCGACCAAGAGCGGCGACGAGCGGCTGATGCGCACGCTGCGGGTGATCGATGAGCAATCCAACCGCCTGACCCGGCTGATCAACGAGTTGCTCGACGTGTCCCGGACCCAGAACAACACCCTCAGCCTCTATGCGGAACCGTTCGATCTGCGCCGCCTGGTCCACGAGGTCGTCACCAACCTGCAATTGACCGCGCCCGACTTCACCCTCGACCTGAACCTGCCCACACAGCCCACGCTGATCAATGCCGACGCGCAGCGTATCGAGCAGGTGGTGGTCAATCTGGTGCAGAACGCGATCAAATATTCCGGCGAAAGCCAGCAGGTAGAGGTGAGTGTCGCGGTGGAGGGCCACGAGGTGATCACCACCGTGCGCGACTTGGGCGTGGGCATCCCGCTTGACCAGCAGTTGCGGGTGTTCAACCGCTTCTTCCGCGCCAGCAACGTCTCGTCGCGCCACTACAGCGGCCTCGGCCTGGGGCTGTTCATCGCCCACGGCATTGTCGAACGCCACGGCGGGCGCATGTGGCTCCAGTCGGTCGAGGGCGTGGGTAGCACCTTCTCCTTCGCCCTGCCGCTGCTGTTGGACACCACGAAATAGCACAGGCCGCCGCCCGCCCCTATTACCGGCACGCCTAAAAGGAGGAACGGATCGATGTGGGAATACTTGAGTTTGTATGCCAAGCGCGATAACGGGCGTGAGGCGTTTTTCGTCGAGAACTACCGTGAACGCGGGGAGCGCGTGGCCGAGGACACGATCCTCGAAGACCTGGGTACGGAGGGCTGGGAATTGGTCGCCGTGGTCACCGCCTACACGTCTAATAGTCAGAGCTTCAACCATCAACTCTATTTCAAGCGCCTGAAAAGCAGCGAGCAAAACACCACGCGCCTGGATAGCTACGGGCGCTAGACAGGTCGCCCAATATCCCCAGGGGCACACCGATGCGTGTCTATTCGTGTCTATTCGTGTCCATTCATGGATCCTCGCCCAGAAAGCAGTACCCATCATGCAAACCCTCCAACATCCAACATCCAACATCCAAACTTGCCGCGCCGATTTCCCCATCCTGCGCCGCACGGTCCACGGCCAGCCGCTGGTCTACCTCGACAGCACGGCCACCTCACAGAAACCCCAGGCCGTGCTCGACGCGATGGACACCTATTACACGACGACGAACGCCAACATCCACCGGGGCGTCTACGAGATGAGCGAGGTCGCCACCACGCAATACGAGGGGGCGCGGGCGCGCATCGGCGCGTTCATCAACGCGAAGAGCAGCCGCGAGATCATCTACACCCGCAACACCACCGAGGCGATCAATCTGGTCGCCTATAGCTGGGGCCGGGCCAACCTGGGGCCGGGCGACGCCATCCTCCTCTCCGAGATGGAGCACCACAGCAATCTGGTCCCCTGGCAGATCCTGGCCGCCGAGCGGGGCGCGACCCTGCGCTTCTTGCGCGTGGACGACGCGGGCCGCCTGGTGCTGGACGACCTGGAACGGCAATTAGCCGGGGTCAAGCTGGTCGCCGTGACCCAGATGAGCAACGTGCTGGGCACGATCAACCCGGTCGAGCGGATCATCGCCGCCGCGCACGAGGCCAGGGCATTGGTGCTGCTCGACGCGGCGCAGAGCGTGCCCCACCTGCCGGTCGATGTGCAGGCACTCGATGTAGACTTCCTGGCCTTCTCCGGCCACAAGATGCTGGGGCCGACCGGCATCGGCATCCTCTACGGCAAGCGCGCGCTCTTGGAGGCGATGCCCCCGTTCATGGGCGGTGGCGACATGATCCGCCGGGTGACGCTCGAATCGTCCACCTGGAACGACCTGCCCTGGAAGTTCGAGGCGGGCACCCCGGCCATCGCCGAAGCGATCGGCCTCGGCGCGGCGGTAGACTACCTGGGGCAACTCGGGATGCCCGCCGTCCACGCCCACGAGCAGGCGATCGTCGCCTATGCGCTGGAGCAACTCAGCACCGTGCCCGACCTCCAGATGTATGGCCCCCCCGCCGAGGAGCGCGGCGGGGTGGTCGCCTTCCGCCTGGGCGATATCCACCCGCACGATATCGCCACCCTGCTCGACCAGCGGGGCATCGCCATCCGCGCCGGGCACCACTGCGCCCAACCGCTGATGGACCGCTACGACGTGCCCGCCCTGGCCCGCGCCAGCTTCTACGTCTACTCCACCCCCGCCGACGTGGATGCCCTGGTCGCCGGGCTGGCCTTCGTGCGCGAGGTGCTGGGGTAGGGGTTGGTGCGATTGTGTTCCTATGCCTCACGTTAGATCGGCTGTGCTATAATAAACTGAACAAGGACAGGGATTGCAGAGAGGAAGGGTAGTTCTCATGGTTGAGCACTCGCTGATTGTGCGTGATAACGATATTCTGGGAGGAATGCCTGTCTTTGCCGGGACTCGCGTTCCGGTGCGTACCTTACTGGACTACCTCAAGGCCGGGCAGCCGCTGGATGACTTCCTTGATGATTTTCCTACGGTGAACCGGGAGCAGGCACTGGAATTGCTAGAGCTGGTCGAAGAGCTATTATTGGAGCAGCCTGATGCGAGTGCTGCTTGACGAGTGCCTGCCGTGGAAGCTCAAGCGGGACATTGTCGGGCATGAGGTGGCGACAGTAGCGGATATGGGCTGGCGTGGGATCAAGAACGGGGCGCTCCTTCGTCTGGCCGAAACTCAGTTCGATGTGCTGCTCACAATTGATCAAAGCCTTCCCCACCAGCAGAATTTAACTACTACACGAGTGGCAGTAATCATGATGAATGCGTACAGCAATCGTCTGATTGCTTTGCGTCCTTTAATTCCCCAAGTCTTGGCCGTCTTACAAACGATCCAACCAAGCACGGTTGTCCGCGTCTCGTTAAAGAACAATAACGGATCAGCTAGATAGCTATCGCCCGCCGCCCCACCATGACCCGACTCTACGCAATCAACACCGCCGATGTCCGCATGTCGCGCTGGTTCTTCTACCAGAAGCCGGGGCGACACTTGCTGCCGTTTGGGTTCGCCCCGTTCGAGCGGGCGCGGGACATGGTTTGGTGCCCCTGTCTGCCCGCGCCGCGCCCCAGCCTATTACGAGTGAGGTTTGAGGTTTGAGGTTTACGATGATCGTTTTACAATAACACTATCTCGTACCTCGTACCTCATACCTCGTTCCGACCCCCCTGCTTATGGTATAATTAGAACACTATGGACAGTCTCTATCGCGAAAACATTCTGGAGCATTATCGCCAGCCCCATCATAAGGGCACCTTGCCCACCCCGGATATGCATGTGGAGGTGGACAATCCCCTGTGCGGCGACCGGCTCAGCTTTGATTTTATGGTCAAGGACGACATCATCACTGACGTGGCGTTTACGGGGCGGGGCTGCGCGATCAGCCAGGCCAGCGCCTCGATCCTGAGCGACGAGCTGGTGGGGATGCCCGTGGCGACGGCAGCACAATTACGCACAGCCGACCTGCTGGAGCTGCTCGGCGTCGAAATCGGCCCGGCCCGGCTGAAGTGCGCGCTGCTGGCCTTGAAGGGGCTGAAGATGGCGTTGATCCAGGCCGGGCTACCGGTCAGCTCCTATATGGACGACGACGGCGAATAAATGCTCACAATCGAGCAGATCCGCGCCTTGATCCAGGCCGGGCAGTATGTCGTCCATGGACACCTTATCACCGAATTGGACAAAGAAGGGATCCCCGTCGAAGAAGCAACGATCATCATTCTTAATGGCAAAATTATCGAAGAGTATCCAGAGCGGCAGCGCGTGCTGGTGGCAGGACTCACCAGTGATCAAGTACCGGCACATATTGTCTGCGATTTGAGCATGGAAGATGTTGTACAACTGGTCACCGGCTATATTCCGGATAGTCGGCAGTGGTTCGGTACAAAGAAGCGTAAGCCGAAGCGCAGAGGAAACGCATGATTAAAAACTTCAAGTGTGCCGAGTGCGGGGAGGAAGCCGTAGACGGGTTCGGCGAATTAACCTTCGAGCGGCCCAGCGGGCAACTGACGATTCGCAATATCCCGGCGAAGGTATGCCCGAACGACCATCAATTTTTTGAGGGGCCGACAGCGGCTTACGTACATCGCCTGGCGCGGCGCGTGCTGGAAGATCTGCAAAGCTATAGCTATGATCTCAACCTTAACGCATCGGTGCCTGATGAGATCACTATTACGGCTGTTGTCCATCGCACGAACGTGCCCGCCGCCTGATGAGTACACCCGTGCCGACTGACGCCACGTCCAAAGTCAAAACACACAATCCCAAATCTGCCGACCTGCCGCGCCTGGTGATCATGCATCTGGCCGACCTCGTGCCGCACGAGCAGGCCGACCCGCGCCGGGTGGATCGCCTGCAAGGCCGGATCAGCCAGGACGCGATCCTGAAGAACCCGATCATTGCCGCGCCGATCCCCGGCACCGAACAGGCGGTAGTGCTTGATGGGGCGAACCGCACCGCCGCGCTAGGGGCCGTGGGCGTGCGCGATGCGCTGGTGCAACTGGTGGACTACCACGATCCCGGCGTGCGGCTGACCACCTGGAACCATCTGGTCAGCGGCCTCACGCCCGAATCGCTGCTCGAACAGATCCGGGCCATTCCGGGGCTGACTTTGACCCCGACGGCGTTGGGGGCGGCACGGGCGGCCCTGGCAGCGCGAACCATTCTGGCCTACCTGATCACGCCATTGCCGGGGCCGCACGGCACCCATCAGGTCTTCACTATGCACGGCCCCCAGGATGGCGCGCACAGCGACACAAAGCTGCTGCTGCGCATGGTAGACATCTACAAGGGCAAGCCTGACGCGGCCATTCACCGCGTCACCAGCGATCATTTGGAAGACTTGCTGCCGAATTATGACGCGGTGAGCGGCTTGCTGGTCTTCCCGCCCTATACGCCCGACGACATTCTGGAGTTCGCCCGCAACGGATTGCGGGTGCCCACCGGGATCACCCGCCACATTATCCCGACCCGCGCGTTGCGGGTCAATATTCCGCTCGATCTGCTCCAGGCTGACCAACCCCTGGCCGAGAAAAATGCCTGGTGGCACGAGCGGGTCAAGGCCAAACTGGCCGACAACGAGATCCGTTTTTACCAGGAGAGTACCTATCTCTTTGATGAATAGGGGCCAGGGATCAGGGGCCAGGGATCAATAACATCGTTACCAACCCCCAACCAAGGACCCCCATCCCCTGCCGACTGTAAGGAGGCAAACACATGGCGACCGAAACCAAAACGACCGAAGATAATGTGCGCGACGCCTTGCGCGAAGTCTACGACCCCGAACTGGGGATCAATCTGGTGGACCTGGGGCTGATCTACGAGATCAGCGTGGAGAACGGCGTGGCCGACATCACCCAAACCCTGACCAGCCCCGGCTGCCCGATGGGGCCGGAGATTGTGACCAACGTCCGCCGCGCCGTCAGCCAGTTTGACGACATCGAGGATGTCCAGGTCCACATCGTCTTCAGCCCGCCCTGGCACCCGTCGATGATGAGCGACGATGCCAAGGATGAGCTGGGCTACTTCGGGTAAACGAGTGATCGGTGGTCAGTGGTCAGTGGTCAGAAGTTGACACACAGCACAGACCACAGACCACAGACCACTGACCACACACGCATATGCCATTAGACCAAGCTGCTGTTGCCCACCAGATCGCGGCCAGCCACGGGTTGGCCGCCGGGCTGGCCGACCTGCGCCTGACCGGCGAAGAAGCGGCCACTGTCCTCTACCAGGCCACGCCCCACGACGCCTGGTGCGACCGGGTGGAAGAGGTGCTGGGCCGCGAAAAGACCAAACGCTGGGTCGCACAGCCGATCACCCCGCTGCATACCTTCCCCCAGCACGGCCCGCTGGACGAGCCGTATACCGTTGTCGCCACCGACTCGTCGTACATCCCGCCCGACAAACATCGCGGTGTGGAGTGCTACCTGATCAACGTGGGCCGGGTGATGCTCCACTCCGGGACGGAGCCGCACGCCGAGTTGGACACCGTGCCCCAGCATTACACCGAACCGCTGGCCGAGGGCGACGACTGGATGGTCAGCGGGCGGGTGTTGCAGGCCCGTTGTGCGCTGCGCGAGATCGAAGAGTTGCGCGAGTGGGCGGTGCGCTACCGGGCCGACCTCGCCCTGCTCGACGGGTCGCTGATGCAGCTAGGGCTGGCCCTGCGCGGCGATGACACGGTGAAGGGGCTGATGGCCGAGTACCTGGCCGTGCTGGAGAGCTTCCAGCATCTGGGCATCCCCATCCTCGGCTACGTGAGCAAACCGGCCAGCCACATGGTCATGCACGCCGAGCGCATCCTCGCCTGCCGGGCACTGGCCGGGGGCGGGTCGCCCTGTGAGAAGCGCTGCAAAGAGGACGCCTGCTCGCCCCTGTGGACGATTGACGACGCGGCGCTCTTCTGGCGCTTGCTGGCGGCGGGGGAACGCTCGCCGGTCTTCCAGGCCAGGAGCAGCTACGGTGTGCTGCAACAGGCCGACAACGCCTGGGAGCGGATGGGCTTCTGCTACCTGGCGACACCCTACGAGATCGCCCGGCTGGAATTCCCGCTCTGGGTGGCCGAAGGCGACATGTTGGACAAGGTGCAGCGCCTGCTCCTGCGCCAGTGCTACCTGGGCGACGGCTACCCCAAGGCGATTACCCTCTCGCACCAGCAAGCCATCCTCCGCGCCCAGGACCGCGAAAGCTACTATTTCCTGCTCGAACGCGCCGGGCTGATCCATGCCCTCTCCGAAAAAGCGCGGGGCAAGCGGGCGGTGGGCGGGAAGATTTAGTGGCAAGGGCGTTATACATGATTCAGGCCGCAGCCTGGGTCGTGCTCGACGGAGGAGCTATGGCGAAGCACAAGCACGACCGAGCTGACCAGACAGATGACAACGATTTGACGCAGTTGGATTCTGTTGGCGAGGCGGGAGAGGACACAGCCGCGCACTCCCTGAGCAAGAAATTCTATGAAAAGGAACTGACCCGTCTTTCGTTCGAGCTGGTCAAGTTGCAGTATTGGGTCATCAAAACGGGCTTGCGCGTGGTGATTCTCTTCGAGGGCCGCGATGCCGCCGGCAAGGGCGGGCTGATCTCGCGCCTGATCAGCCCGCTCAATCCGCGCGGCGTGCGGCACGTTGCGCTTACCAAGCCGTCGGACGTGGAGCGCACCCAGTGGTATTTCCAGCGCTATGTGGCGCATCTGCCCTCAGCAGGCGAGATCGTCATCTTCGACCGCAGTTGGTATAATCGCGCCGGAGTGGACCGCGTGCTGGGCTTCTGCACCGATGCGGAGTACTGGGAGTTCCTGACCTCGTGCCCCCAATTCGAGCGCATGGTGGTCCGCTCCGGCATCGTCCTGCTCAAATATTGGCTGTCGGTCAACGACGAAGAGCAGGAGCGCCGCTTCCGCGATCGGGCTGCCGATCCTACCCGGCGTTGGAAGCTCAGCCCGGTTGACCTGATTTCGCGTGAAAAATGGGTCGAGTTCTCGAAGGCCAAAGATCTCATGCTGGAGCACACCGATATCCCAGAGGCGCGCTGGTATCAGGTCGATTCCGACAACAAAGCACGGGCGCGGCTGAACTGTATTCGCCATATCTTGAGCCTGATCCCCTATGAGGACGCCATTCCCGAACCGATCGAACTGGCTCCCCGCCCCCCGGCTGATCGGAATTACGTCCGCTCCCCACGCGCGAACCACATCGTCGTGCCGGATTATTACGCCGAGATCAAGTAGCTGTCGTACGAAACGCACGAAACGAAAGCACGAAAGCCACGAAAAGGCGTTATGCCCGATGCTGTGACAAAAGGGGCGGGTCACGCCCGCGGCCCCGGTCATATCGTCCTGAACAATGCCTAACATACCGCCGCACCACGCCAGGGAGCCACCATGAACGACGAGTACGATCTAGACTTCGACACGCGGGTCAGCGATCCGCGACCCTACCAACCCCCACCGATCACCCGCCAATCCCCAACCCCCAACCCCCAACCCCCGACCCCCGACCCCCGGCATAGCCTGGGCGAGGTCGTCGCCGCCAGCTACAGCCGGTTCACCGCCGAGAGCTATAAGCTGCACGAGTTGCCGCCGCTGGGGGGGCTGGTCGTGGTCGAGAATGTGCTGGGCGTGGTCTGCGAGGCGGGTACCGAGGGATTGGGGCCGATCAATGCGCGAGGCGGCCCCGACGACGCCGATGGTGCGGTCTACCACCACCACCCCGACCTGGAACGCACGCTGAAAAGCCAGTTCAGCGCCCTGGTCGTCGGCCACACTGCCGGGGCCGACGCTGCGCTGCCGCCCGGTGCCCGGCGGATCATCTACACCTATCCCGACTGCCCGCCGCGCGTCCACTACAAAGCCTACGCCGCCAGCGATGCCGAACTG
>JBBSAN010000079.1:0-14136 GCA_038252265.1 Chloroflexia bacterium | reverse complement strand
GCTTTCCTCACCGCCGAGCAGACGCCCCTGCCCGACCCCCACACGCTGGTCGGCATGGAAGCGGCGGTGGCGGCGATTGAAGCAGCGCTCGACGCGAACGAGCGGATCGCGGTGTGGGGCGACTTCGACGCCGACGGGGTCACGTCGGTGACGCTGCTGACCCAGGCGTTGCGGACGTTCGGCGCGCAGGCCGAGCCGTATGTGCCGCACCGGATCAAAGAAGGCTACGGCCTGAACATCGAGGCGCTGACCGAACTGGCGAAAAGCGGGGTCAAGCTGGTGATCACGGTGGACTGCGGGGTCAGCAATCGTGAGGAGGCCGCGCACGCCGAGACGCTGGGCCTCAGCCTGGTCATCACCGACCACCACAACACGTCGGGCGACATTCCCCAGGCGAAAGCGGTGATCAACCCCAAGCTGGGGGCCGACCCGGCGTTCCACGATCTGGCCGGGGTGGGCGTGGCCTACCAACTGGTGCGGGCGCTGGTGACGAAGCGGGGCAAGCCGCCCGCGCTGCGCAACGCCGATCTGCTGGAACTGGTGGCGCTGGGCACGGTGGCCGACATGGCCGGGCTGCACGCGGCGAACCGGACGATGGTGCTGCTGGGGCTGGGCTGCCTGAACAAGACGCGCCGGGTGGGGCTGCTGGAACTGCTCAAGGTAGCCCGCCACAGCGGGCCGATCACCAGCCACACCATCGGCTACATCCTCGGCCCGCGCCTGAACGCGGTCGGGCGGATGGACGATGCCCGCGCCGCCTATGAACTGCTGCTCACCACCGATGCGCGCAAAGCCGCCGACCTGGCCGGGCAACTGGAGGAGCACAACCGCAAGCGGGTGGCCGCCACCAAAACGAGCCTGGAGCAGGCCCAGGCGATGGTGCGCGGGCGCGACGACAGCGAGAAGCTGATCCTGGTCCGCAACGCTGGGTGGGAGCCGGGCGTGGTCGGGCTGGTCGCCGGGCGGCTGTGCGAGGAGTTCCACCGGCCCGCCGTCGCCATCGCGGAGCGCACCGGGTCCAGCCGGGGGTCGGCCCGCAGCACGCGCCATTTCGACATGCACGCCGCGCTGGTCCTCTGCCGCGACGAAGGCGTGTTCGACGGCGGGCGGATGGGCGGGCACTCGCGGGCGGCGGGTTTCACCATCCTGACCGAGAATATCGAAGCCCTGCATGAGCAACTGCTCGAACTGGCCGAGTCGGACATGACCGATGACATGCTGACCCCCGAACTGACCGCCGATATTGAATTGACGCTGGACCAATGCGCGACGGCAACGCTGGAGCAGTTGAACCGGCTGGAGCCGTTCGGCATCGGCAACGGGCCGCCGCTGTTCGTGGCCCGCAACCTGCGAGTGCTGGAAGCGGGGCCGCTGAAGGAAGACAGCCCGCACCTGCGGCTGAAGCTGGGCGCGCCGAACGCCGACGCCGATACGCCCCCGGTCGAGGCGATCTACTGGGGCGGCGTGGCCGAACTCCGCGAGATGGTGGCCCGCAAGCCACCGGTGGATGTGTTTTTCACACTGGAGAGCCGCACCTGGAAAGACGAAACGACCGTGCGCCTGCTGCTCAAGGCAGCGCGTCCGAGCAAAGGAGGGGCCTGAGATGGTGACCACCCGTCGCCAGCCCGGCGAAGTCTACTACCCCGAAGAGGACGGCAAAGTGAGCGAGAGCGCCAAGCACTTCAAGCAGGCGATGGATCTGATTATGGCGTTACAGAGTTGGTTTGCGGCCCGCCTTGACGTGTTTGTCGGCGGCAACCTCTTCGTCTACTACCGCCAGGGCGAACCGAGCAAATGCTTCAGCCCCGATGTGCTGGTGGCTCAGGGCGTGCGCCCCCGGCCCATTGAAGAGCGTGGCAGCTATCGACTATGGGAAGAGGGCGTCATGCCGCAGATGCTGATCGAGCTGACTTCCGAGTCCACCCGGCAGGTAGACGTGATCCGCAAGCCGCGCCAGTACGCGACGCTGGGGGTGCGGGAGTATTTCTTGTTCGATCCGCTGGGCGAATTCCTGAACCCGCGCCTGCAAGGCTATCGTCTGAACGCGCAAGGGCAATATGACCAACTGCCGGGCGAGGAGTTGGACAGCACGGAATTGGGCTTGCGGTTGGTGGTGCGCGATGAGTGGCTGCGGCTGCTGAACCCGGCGACGGGGACGCTACTCTTAACAGGGGAGGAGCTAGAGATGGCTCTCAAGGACTCCGAAGCCGCCCGAACCCAGGCCGAAGCCACCGTGAGCGAGCGCGACCAGGAGATCGCCCGCCTGCGGGCCGAGTTGGATCGATTACGAGGAGCGACATGAAGATCATCAACGCCCGGCTGATCGACGGCACCGGGGCCGATCCGGTCGAAGGGGCCACCCTGCTGCTGGGCGATCATATTACCGATGTGGCCCACGATGCGCGGCTGGCGACCTATGAGGATGGCGACACGCTGGACGCGGGCGGGCGCACGGTCATCCCCGGCCTGATCAACGCCCATATCCACCTGACGATGGACGCCGGGCCGGACCCATTCATCAGCCTGCGCGATGAGCCCCTGGCGACGACCGCATTGCGCGCCGCCGCCCGCGCCCAGCGGATGCTCCATGCGGGGATCACCACCGCCCGCGACCTGGGTGGCGGCTCCTACGCCGAGTTTTCGGTACGTGACCTGATCAAAACGGGCGAGATCCCCGGCCCGCGCCTGCTCTGTGCCGGGAAGGTGATCACCATGACCGGGGGGCATGGCTGGCCGATTGGCCGCGAGAGCGACGGGCCGGACGATGTGCGCAAAGCGGTGCGCGAGCAATTGAAGGCCGGGGCCGACGTGATCAAGCTGATGGCGACGGGCGGGGTGCTGACCCCCGGCGTCGAACCCGGCTCGTCGCAATTGGAAGAAGAGGAGTTGCGGGCGGGCATCACCGAGGCGCACAAAGCGAGCCGCCGCACCGCGACCCACGCCCAGGGCACAGCGGGAGTAAAAGCCGCCCTCCACGCCGGGATCGATACAGTGGAGCACGGCATCTACCTGGACGACGAAGCGGTGGCGCTGATGCTGGCGGGCGAGGTGGTCTTCGTGCCGACGCTGGCCGCGCCGTACCAGATCGTGCAGGCGGGGCGGGAGCGTGGGGTGCCGCAGTATGCCATTGACAAGTCGAAGCAGGTCAGCGAGGCGCACTTCCGCAGCTTCCGCATGGCCGTGGACGCCGGGGTGATTATCGCGGCGGGCAACGACGGGGGGACGCCGTTCAACCCCTGCGACGACCTGATCACCGAGTTGCGGCTGATGATCGAGGCCGGGATGCCCGCCCTGCTGGCGCTCCGCACGGCAGGGTGGGGGTCGGCCCGCGCCCTCGGCCTGGAGTCCGAGTTAGGCACGCTCGAACCGGGCAAGTGGGCCGATCTGGTCATCCTCGACGGCGACCCGCTGGCCGACATTACGGCGCTAAGCCGGGTCTGGCGCGTGGTGCAGCGGGGTAAGGTTGTTCACAGCGCATAATCTATGACAGGAAGGATGCTCATAATGGTGACGACCCATCGCCAGCCCGGCGAAATCTACTATCCCGAAGAGGACGGCAAAGTGAGTGAGAGCGCCAAGCATCTGGAACAGATGCTGCAACTGATCGCGGCGTTGCAAAGCTGGTTCGCGGCCCGCGTTGATGTGTTTGTGGGCGGCAACCTCTTCGTCTATTACCGGCGGGGCGAGCCGAGCAAATGCTTCAGCCCCGATGTGGTGGTCGCCAAAGGGGTAAAGCAGCGCCCAATTGAAGAACGAGGCAGCTACCGGCTGTGGGAGGAAGGCGTGGTGCCCCAGGTATTGATCGAGCTAACCTCCGAATCGACCCGGCAAGTAGACACGATTCGCAAGCCGCGCCAGTATGCCGCGCTGGGGGTGAACGAATATTTCTTGTTCGATCCGTTGGGAGAATTCCTGACCCCGCGCCTGCAAGGCTATCGCTTGAACGAGCAAGGGCGGTACGAGCGGTTGCCGGGTGAAGAATTAGACAGCACAGAACTGGGACTGCGGTTGGTGGTGCGCGACGGCTGGCTGCGGTTACTCGATCCCACTACCAACGCCCTACTGTCAACCAACTCTGAGAAAGACGACGAGATTGCCCGCCTGCGCGCCGAAATCGCCCGGCTGCGGGGCGACACGCCTGATGCCTGAGCCACCCGCCTAAGGACCCATCATGCCCACCACTCCTCCACGTCCTCCTCAGTCCTCCCGACTCAGTCCTCAGTCCTCGGCTCCCTCCCCCCCCCCACCCGGCTATAAAGGCGTGATTCTCGATGTCGATCTGACGACAGGGCGGGTGGCGCGGCAGCAACCCGACCCGGCATTATATCGGGAGTGGATCGGGGGGAGCAGCCTGGCGGCGAAACTGGTCTGGGACCGGCTGGGGCCTGCGCTGGGGGCGGTGGACCCGTTCGCCCCGGCGAACCCGATCATGGTGATGACCGGGCCGCTGACCGACAGCCGCTTGCCGGGGCTGCCGCGCTTTACCATATCGGCGCGGTCGCCGCTGACCGGGCTGTGGAGCGAGTCGAACTGCGGCGGCTATTTCGGGGCGGAATGCAAGTTCGCGGGCTACGATGGGCTGGTGATCAGCGGGGCGGCGGCGGAGCCATCGTACCTGCTGATCGTGGATGATGTTGTCGAGGTGATCCCGGCCCGCGAGTTGTGGGGGCAGGACGCCTACGCCACCAACGATGTGCTGGCAGCGCGGCACGCCCTGACGCTGCCGGATGGGCGCAGCCGGGCGGCGCAGGTGATGACGATTGGCCCGGCGGGGGAACACCGGGTACGCTTCGCGGCGCTGTTGAACCACAAGCATCACCTGTCGGCACGCAGCGGGCTGGGGGCGGTGTTCGGCAGCAAGAATCTCAAGGCAATCGTCTGCGTGGGCAGCGGCGGGGCGGCCACGCCTGCCGACCCGGCGGCGCTGCGGGCGATCCGCTGGCGGATGCTGGCGCGGATCAAGGACAGCCTGGTCATCCAGACGTTGGGCGAACTGGGCACGAGCGGGGCGCTGGAACTGGGCATGTATGAGGGCGATGTGCCGGTGATCAACTGGCGCGAGACGCCCGACTGGCACGAGGCGGCGCAGGCGCTCGGCGGCACGGCGCTGGCCGACTCGATCCTGGTGGGCCGCCACACCTGCTACGCCTGCCCCATCGCCTGCAAGCGGACCATCGAGATCCGCGAGGGCAAGTACAAGACGCCGCGCGGGGCCGGGCCGGAGTCGGAGACGGTGGCGGCGTTCGGCACGCTGCTGGGCAACGCCAACCTGGAGGCGGTAGCCCACGCCAACGACCTGTGCAACCGCTGGGGGATGGACACGATCTCCTGCGGGGCGACGATTGCCTGCGCGGTCGAGTGCTTCGAGCAGGGGCTGCTGACGGTTGCCGATACCGGGGGGCTGGTGCTGCGCTGGGGTGATGTGGACACGGCGCTGGCGCTGATCCCGCTGATCGCTACCCGTTCCGGCTTCGGGGCGTGGCTGGCCGATGGCAGCGCGGCGCTGGTCACCCGGCTCGGCCCGGCGGCGCTGCCCTTCCTGACCACGGTCAAGGGGCTAGAAGCCCCCATGCACGACCCTCGCGCCGTCCCCGGCCTGGGCCTGTCCTATGCCACCGCACCGGGCGGGGCCAGCCATACCGCCGACCTGACCTATCCGCTGGCGAGCGGGACGCAGACTGGGTGGTCAGGGGCCAGGGGTCAGGGGTCAGGGGCCAGGAGCCAGGACGACGCAGTAGATGAGATGGCAATCCCTGACGATAATCCGCAATCCGCAATCCGCAATCCGCAATCCCTGACCCCTGACCCCTGGCCCCTAACCCCTGCCGCGCAGCAGGCACACGCCGTGATCGCCGCGCAGGATGCGAACCAGGTGTATGGGATGGCGCTGGCGTTTTGCCACCTGGCAGGGCGGGCGTTTGACGAGGGGGAGATTCTGGAGGCGACGGCGGCGGTGACGGGGCAGCGGGGGACGGTGGCCGCGTTGCTGGCGACCGGGGCACGGATCTGGTATCTCAAGCGGGTGCTCAGTTGGGTCTGTGGGGCGCGGGCGGTGGACGATGCGTTGCCTGCCCGGCTGACCCGCCGCCGCACGCCCCGGCCCGACGACGCGCCCGCCGTGGATCTGCCCGCGCTCCTCGCCGCCTTCTATGCCCTGCGCGATCTGGATGGGGGGGGGGCGGCCTTCGGCGGATCGGCTGCGGGCGGTGGGGTTGGGGGACGTGGCGGCGGTGTTGGAGGGGGGCGGTTGATTAGATGAATCGAAGGATTTTAGCACAGCGACCCGTCTGGCGCTTCTCGCTGGGTCTGGTAGTCTTGATCGTCTTGAGCTTCTGGATCGTGTGCGCGGCTCAAGGAACAGACCCCTGGGGTGGTCCTGACTCCGACCTGATCGCGACGGGGCCGGTTATGGTCGAGCAAACGCTAACGGATAATCGTGCGAAGGCTGATGCACAGGAACAGCAGGAACAACAGAACCGCACATGGGCGACCCAACATTCCGAAGCGATGGAACCGAAAGACCCCAACCGGATTGTGCCGACCGCCCAACCAGAGCCGACCGTCGTTGCGGGGATCTACCAGGAGTTCAGCCAGCCGATGGGCTGGGGAACTCTTTACGACGTGCAGAATATGTGGATGGGACCCGTGTCAGGAGGACATATACAAGTATATGCGGGATTGAAATCAGATGAGGTAGGACGTTTTGTAGTAAACGGCAGCGGGCAGGGAGTTATCGCTGTGCTTGCTTTCCCTTATGATTCTGCCTCCAATATAGCCCTTACCGGAGGCGAATACCTGTCTCCTACCCGCACCGGCTCCCTGCATATCACCGCCGCTAGCGGTATATGCCTTTCTCTGACCTCGACCAACGGCACACAATACGCCTTTGATGTAACTACCCGCACTTGGAGTTGCGGCACCACGAATGGACCGAACCCGTAACGGTCACAAGGAAGTACGCAAGATGGGGTGGGATGATCCCGCCCCCACTCTTTTTGTCCGCTTGCACCCCCTACGCCCATGCTCCAATACCTGCGTGGACACACCACCCTCTGCGCCTTGCTTATGTTGGGCTGTCGTTTCACTCGGCCTGGGGGAACGGCGGGGCGGTGATAGATGGTGGAGCGGGTGGCAGGACCACCCGGCGATACACTTCCGCCACAGGCACCGTGCAGCCGATGGCGGGCAGGAGCACCGTCAGGGCCGGGTCGGTGGCGGCGGTGAGCAGCCAGCCGCCCGCCTCCCGCACGAAATGCTCCAGCAGCACTTGATCCTGGGCGACCAGCAGGTACTCGCGCAAAGAGGGCAACTGGCGATAGGTGCCGAACTTGGCTCCGCGATCATACGCTTCGGTTGACGGCGAGAGCACCTCAACGATCAAGGTCGGATTCAGCAGGGTATCGACCTGATCATCTTCAAACTGGGCATCGCCGCACACCACCAGATCAGGGTAGGTGTACACGCCCCGCGCGCTGACTTTCACCCGCAAATTGCTGGCGTGGATCTCGCATGGCCCGTCGTGCAGTTGGGTACGCAGCACCCAGAAGAGGTTGCCGGTGATCAAGCTGTGTTCCCGGCTGACCCCGCTCATGGCGACGATTTGCCCGGCGATATATTCGCTCTTGACCGAGGCCTGCCGTTCCGCCGCCAGATATTCTGCCGGGGTATCGTGGCGTTGAAATAGGGGAGCTGCCATATTGTCTTACCTCCTGTCATCTAATCTCATTGTACCATAGCGTAAGGCACCCGCAAAGCCAGGATAGCACTGTGGAACTTGGCTCCCTGACGTTAATCGCCGCTTGCGCCCCCTCCGCCCCCGTGCTACAATACCGTCGTGGACACACCGACCCCCAACCCCCAACCCCCAACCCCCCGGTTCGCGCTGCGGCGCACGCACCTGTGGGTGATTGTGCCGCTGGCGTTGATCTGGTTGTTCCAGAGTTTGCCGGCGATTGAGCCGTTTGACTTTTGGTGGAACGTGACCAGTGGGCGGATCATGCTGGGCGGGGGGGCGTTCAACTTCTTGGGGACCGATGTGCTGGTCTACTCCCCCGTGCGCGAGCCGTACAGCAACCCGCAGTGGGGGTCGCAGGTGCTGTTCTACCTGATTTATAATCTGTCGCCATTGCTGATGCTGGCGGCGCGGACGGCGCTCATCACCGCGACGTATGCGGTGCTGTATGTGGTGGCCTGGCGGGCCAGCGGGAGCCGCCCGGCGGCAGCGGTCGCCACGCTGCTGGCCTACTTCACCGGCTTCACCAACTACGGGATGCGCCCCCAACTGTTCGCCTTCCTACCGTTCATCGGCTTCGTCTGGGCCTTAGAACGCGCCTTCGATTTTAGATTTTGGATTTTGGATTTTGGAACGGATCACGATAGCTCGCCAAAATCTAAAATCCAAAATCTAAAATGGCTCTGGCTGCTCCCCTTCCTCATGATCGTTTGGGTGAACGTGCATGGCAGCTTTTTTCTGGGGCTGATCCTGATCGGGGCGTATGTCGGCGGGTGGGGGCTGACGGGGCTGCGGACGGCGGCGGGGCGGCGGGCGCTGCTGTCGCGGGCCTCAGTGGGGTGGGTGCTGCCGCTGCTGGTGACGGGGCTGGCGACGCTGGTCAACCCGTACCTGTGGAACATCTACAGCTATGTGGCGGTGGCGACGGGCGACGCGACGGCGCGCAGCCTGAATATCGAGTGGCAGCCGCCGACGCTCTATAACGGGACCGGCCTCCTGTTCTATGCTAACCTGGCGATCTTCCTGACGGTGCTGCTGGTCAGCCGCCGCCCCATCCGCCCGACCGAAGTGTTGCTCTGGCTGGCCTTCGGCGGGCTGGCGCTCCTGTCGATCCGCAACGTGATCTGGTGGGGGTGGGTGAGCGCGCCGGGGGTGGCATTAGGGCTGGCGACGCTGGGGGCGCGGCTACGTCCGGCCCCGGCGGGTGACGCCCCCCCCGCCGCCAGCCGCGAGATCCCGGCGCTGAACTGGCTGCTGGCCGGAGGGCTGATCCTGGCGGCGCTGGCGGCCACGCCCCTGTGGCGCAGCCCGGCGACCGCGCTGGATAAAACGACGCCGACAGCCGTCGCCCGCTTCCTGGCCGAGGGCACCGGCGGCACGACCGGCACGAGCGGCCCGCCCCCCGGCCCGCTGTTCAACTACATGGAATGGGGCGGCTACCTGGAATGGGTGCTCTACCCGCAGCAAAAGCTGTTCATTGACGGGCGCTTCGAGGCGCGGCAGCCGCAGGTCTGGACCGACTACCTCGCCATTTCGCGGGGAGCGGCCACCTGGCGCGAGCGGCTGGCGACGTATGGCATCCGCACGCTGGTGCTGAACAAAGCGTTCCACGCCGACCTCATCCCTCTGGTGCAGGCCGACCCGCAGTGGCAGGCGGTCTATGAAGACCCCCAGGCGATTGTCTTCACCAGCCGCCCCTGACACTGCCGCCCCGCCATCAGTCCTAGCCCCTCCCGCGATTCCTCCGGTTTCGTCCCCTTCAAGCCGTCCCCTGGTCCCGGCCTTTCAGTACTTTTGGCTCCCCGATATAGGTAAATAGGGCAACTTGTAGACTCCTCTCGCCGGTGCTAAAGTATAATCAGTAAAGAAGATCATGAAGAAGACATCTATCTCGTCTGGCGGGAGCGCGGGCGGGGAGCAGGAGTGGGGCTGCATGTCGGGAGTAGCCCTGTCTCTAGCTCTCAAGGACGCGGCGGGCCAGCGGCGAAGGAGCAGCGGGCCGGACCATAGAGGAGACGCAATGCGCCTGCATACCCTAAACGCCCCGTCGCTGAAGCTCACCGCCGGAGCCGCCTTCAGTAATCGCTTTCTGCGCCATGTGCTGCTGTCGTTGCGGATGGTTGCCGGAGCCAATTATACCCAGATCTTGCGGGAGGTGGGGCTGGAACAGTATTGCCGGGAGTTGCCGCCGCCGACCAACGCGCGGACCATCGCCGCCGCCGACATAGCCCGGCTGTTCCAGGCGGGTTATCGTCACCTACCACCGCCCCTATCGTTGTTGTTCTTCATACACATGGGCGAGCAGATGGCCCAGGATGTGTGGGACGCGCCGGGGGTGCAGGCGTTGAGTGCGGCGTTGCACCGCGTGCCCCCGGTCGACCGGGTACCGGCGGCTTGGCACGGGCTGGCCGCGCTGGCGCGCCCCCATACACCCGTCGAGTGCATGGTCCATAGCGACGCGCAGCATCATTATCTGAGCATCGAGCAGTGTCCCTACTGTGCGGAGATCACAGAGGCGGCCCGTCCGATGTGCCTGGTAACGGCGCGGTTCTACGAGGTGATGTTCCAGAAGCTGATCGATTGTTCGGTCGTGGTGCATGAGGTGGAGTGCGCGGCGACCGGGCACGGACGCTGCATGTTCGCGGTGCGCCGGGACTGGACGAACTAGAACGCGGTATCATCATTCTTTTCCTTCTAACAGCACCAGGTGTCACGCTCCAACGTCCTGTCCCTTTTGTTCGCCCACCCTTTTATAGCGGGCTTCTATTTTATCATAAATCCCAGCCCCAAAGCGGTGGTAGCAAGAGGCCCTCGGCTTATTCCGAGGGCCTCGGCTTTTATATTGGGGCGGTGTCAGTGGGCGATGTCGCGTCGCCCGAAGCCGATCAGGCTCCAGGCGGCGAGGGCGCAGGCGACGAGGGTGATGGCGAGCAGGCCGCCCCAGCCGATGGCCTGAGTGAGCGGGCGACCGTAGAGGTGGAAGATCGAGAGATTGAGCACCGCGTCGGGCAGGTTGAAGACGGGGGCCAGCACGTCGAGGAAGAACATGACCACGACCAACGCCGTGGTGATGCCGACCGCGCCGCCGGGACGCGGCAGCCAGGCGGCCAGCCCCAGGCCAAAGGCGAGCACGACCAGCCCCAGAGGGACCGCTGCGACCAGCCCGGCGACGACCCGCCCGGTGTTGAGGGAGAACGCGGCCAGACCCGCCGCCCCCAGCAGGCACGCGCCGAATAGAACGAGGATGCCAATCAGGCTGAGGGTCGCCGCCGCATAGCGCGCGCCCAGCACCTGCCAGCGGGGCAGCGGCCCGGCCATCACCATCTCCAGGCGGCCCTCCTCTTCGTCGCTGGCCCAGCCCCAGACCTGGGTGATGGCAAACATGGCGAGGAGCGCGGGCAGGTAGTTGAAAATCCCCAGGCCGATATACGATTCGTTGCTGGTCAGGTCGCCGACGGCGCGGGTTAGCATGGGGAGAGTTTTGCTGATCTGGCGCAGGGGTTCCATGACGGCTCCGGCGGTGCTCACCCCGACGATCCCGTACAGCCCCAACCCCAGCCCCCAGGCCAGAGTCGGCACCACGGCATCACGCAGGCCACGGGAGAAGACGGAGCCGAGCAGGGCCACGCTGCCGCCGGTACCGCGCACAGGCCGGGCAGGGACGAGGGCGAAGGCCGCGCCCAGGTCGCGCCGGAGGAAGAGGGCCAGCCCCGCGCCCAGAATCAGCGCGGTGAACGCGACCAGCACCAGCCACGCGCCAACCTCCAGGCTGTGGCCGGGGGCCAGCGGTTTGCTGATGGCGTAGTAGTGGACGGGCGAGAGGGCGGCCCAGCCGCGCAGGCTGGCCGTGCCATCGAGCAGGTTGTTCAACAGGTGGAGGGCGACGACCAGCGCCCCGGCAATGGCCCAGGCGGTGCGGCGGGTGGCGCTCAGTTGCCCGGCCAGCAGCCCGACCGCACCCCAGAAGGCCACGATGGTGGCGATGTTGAGCAGCGTCGCCAGCAGCCCGGCTGCCGGGAGCGATTCACCCGCCACCAGCGCCCCGCCGATCAGGCCCAGGCCCAGCAGGGCCACCGCCCCGGCGATGAGGGTGCCCAGCGCGGCGGCTTTCTGGGCGAACACGGCTCCCCGGCTGTGCGGCGTGGTCAGCACGAGATCCAGCGCGCCCAACTCTTCTTCGCCCCGGATCAGGCCGACGCCGACGATAGCCGCCCAGAGGCCGAGCAGGAGGGGGATGAAGCCGAGGGCACGGGTGGTGATGAAGCCGCCCAGGGTGTCAATCGGCACAAAATCGCCGGTGAGGAAACTGAAGGCCTGCAAGGCTTTGCTCAGTTGGGCAAGCTGCAACTCCCGCCCCGCCCCGACGCTGGCGATAAAGACCGGATACTCGGCGGCAGAGACGAACAGCAGCAGGGCGAGGCCGCCGCCCCAGATCAACATGCCCCAGCGGCTATCGCGCAGGGTTTTGAGGAAGAGGTTACGCAGCATGGCCGGGATCTTCCTCCATCGTCGCCTGCTGCCCGTTGGTGGCGGGGGCAGCGGGGCGGTAGTAACTGAGGAAGGCTTCTTCCAGCGTCGGCTCGTGGCTGGTCAGGCCCGCCACCGGGTAGGCGGCGGCCAGTTTGATCACCGGGTCGAGGCTGCCCTGGACGATGAAATGGAGGGTGTGGTCGCCGCTTTGCACGTTCTGGACGCCGGGCAGGGCGGCGAACGCGGCGACCACCGCGCCCTCGGTAGGCACGTCGAGGGTCAGTTCCACCTGATAGAGCTTTTCGCTGACCACCTCGCTGACACTGCCGACGCGGACCAGTTGGCCCTCGCGGATGATGCCGACGCGGTCGCAGGTGTGCTCGACCTCGCTGAGAACGTGGGAGGAGAGGAAGACGGTCACGCCGCCGGTACGAGCCTCGGTCAGGATGCGGAAGAACTCCTGCTGGTTGAGCGGGTCGAGGCCGCTCGTCGGCTCGTCGAGGATGAGCAGGCGGGGGTTGTGCATGAGGGCCTGGACCAGGCCGATCTTTTGTTTGTTGCCTTTGGAGTATTCGCGGAACTTTTTCCGCAGGTCGAGTTGCAGCCGCTCGGCCAGGCTGTCGATGCGGGCGGGTGGGACGCCGCCGCGCAGGTTGCCCAGGTAGGTGAGGGTTTGCCGCCCGGTCAGCCCCGGCCAGAGGGCCAGTTCGCCGGGCAGGTAGCCGACCAAGGCTTTGATCGCCACGCTGGCGGCCTGCACGTCCTGGCCGAAGATGCGCGCGTGCCCGCGCGTGGGGCGGATCAGATCGAGCAGCACGCGGATGGCGGTGGTCTTGCCCGCGCCGTTCGGCCCCAGGAAGCCAAAGATCTCCCCTTCCTCAACAGTGAGGTCCAGGTTCTCGATCCCCCGGTACGGGCCGTAGAATTTGGTCAGCCGATCGGTTTGAATTGCGGGCGCGGGGCGCGGGCGAAGGACCGCCGGAGCCGGGGCGACTTGCGTTGCCATGCACTACCTCCAACTACCATGTTTTTAGAGCAGACATAACTTCTGCTCTGCTATTGCTGATTTCATTTTTTAGACAGGACTAAATTATTGTAGCACCGAAACCGGGAGGAGTCAATAGGCCAGGATCTGAGATCCCGCAGGAACCCCCGTACCATCTGTAGGATATGGCTCGTGCCTGCATCTCCGTGTCTCTGTGGTGAACGAGCGCGGGGGCCTCAGCGGTCGCGGGCCGAGGAGATATGGCGCAGGACGGCCTCTAGTTCGGGGAGGAGCACGGCGTCGAGATCGGTGACGAACGGGGCGGCCAGGCGGAGGGGGAGCGACGGGTGGGCGTGGGCAAGGAGGGCACGTTCCAGGGGGCGCAGGCGGGTGCGGGCCACGCGCAACTCGACCTGCGCGAACTGGCCGCTGGCCTCGCGGACGAGGGCCACCGCCCGCGCCACGGCGTAGGAGGCAGGCGGGGGAACATCGGCGGGAAGGGCACCGCGTGGGGCGATGCCGGGCAGGTGGAGGATCATCCCCCGCCACCAGGTAACGAAGCGGGGCCGCATGGGCAGGTGGAGGAAGAGGCCGACGGTGCTGGGCCGCAGCCCGCGCAGCAGGCGGCGCAGGCGCTCCACCGCCTCGGGCGGGGGGAGGCGGGGCAGTTCGTCCACAGCGACGATGGCATCAAAGGCGGCGGGGGGCTGCCAGGTGGCGAGATCGGCCATCGCATAGCGCAATTGCCCGCCCCGGCGCAGCGGCTGGTCGCCATAGGCCAGCGTGGCCTGGGCGATGTGGGCCGCCGACCCATCCACCCCCAGCACATCGGCCCCCAGCCGGGCCAGGAACCAGGCCCCCTGGCCGCGTCCACACCCGGCCACCAGTACCCGCATCCCCGGCTGGACGAGCAGCATCCGCGCCGCCCGCCGGTAGGCGATGAGGCCGG